>DATGLP010000025.1 GCA_035294085.1 Acidimicrobiales bacterium
TGGCGAGCCCGTCCCGCGCAGCTCTCGGGCGAGGAGCACGGTGCGAGAGCCAGGAGCTGGGGACCCGACGACCGACATCGGCGGGGAGGTGTGACCGACCGACGTCCTGGCACCACCGGCCCAGTCGAAGCTGGAGGCCTCCTCCCGAGCCTGCGAGTTCGTGCCGTTGCGAGGCCTGCCGCCGGTGCAACCTCGCCCTGCACCGGCGCGGCGCGCCACCATGCGGGGCGGCGCCCCGCTCGCGGCCGGGGCGGCGTGCAGTCCCCCTGTCATCGGCCTGCTCGCGAGCGTGCGCAGCCTCGGGCCCTCGCGGCGCGTGGTGCGCTCGGCCCTCCTCGCCCTACGTCGTCGTCGCCGCCCCGCTCGGCCTCGTGTTCGCCCACGGCCACACGAGGGGAGCCACGCACGTCGTCTTCGCCGTCGACGTGCCGACGGTGACGGCCTGCACGGTCGTGCGCCCCGAGGAGACGACGGGCGCGGCGCGCGCCCGACGGGCACGGCTGCCACCAGCTCGGGCAGGACCTTACGAGATGGCGAGGAGGCGCCGCGAGGAGAGCAGGGCGAGGACGTCGCGGGCCGAGTCGGCCGCGGTCCGCCCCTCGGTGCGGAGCACGAGCTCGGGCGCCTCCGGTGGCTCGTAGGGGTCGGAGACGCCGGTGAAGGCGGGGATCTCCCCGGCCCGGGCCCGCGCGTACAGGCCCTTGGGGTCACGCGCCTCGCAGACGGAGAGCGGCGTGGCGACGTAGACCTCGAGGAAGGCGACCCCGGCCTCGTCGTGGCGGGCGCGCACGGCCTTGCGTCCCGCCGCGTAGGGGCTGATGAGGCTGACGATCGCGAGCTGACCGGCGCGAGCGAACAGGAGCGCCACCTCGCCGGCGCGCCGGACGTTCTCCTCCCGGTCCCTCGCCCCGAAGCCGAGGTCCGAGTTGAGGCCCTCCCGCAGCTCGTCGCCGTCGAGGAGGTAGTGGGGCACCCCCGCCAGCGCGAGGAGGTCGGCGAGCGCGGCCGCGATGCTCGACTTGCCCGACCCCGACAGCCCGGTGAGCCACACGGTGGCGCCGGGACGGCGAGGGGAGGCGGCGCGCATCAGGCTGGCGGCCGGAGCAGCATCCCAGCTCCGACGGTGGCGTTCGTGGCCTCGTCGACCAGGATGAAGCTGCCCGTCGCACGGTTGCGCCGGTACTCGTCGTAGAAGATCGGCACCGTCGTGCGCAGGTCGACGCGGCCGATGTCGTTGAGGCCGAGCGCTCCGGCGGCGCGGTCTCGGTGCAGCGTGTTCACGTCGAGACGGTAGTGCAGCTCCCGGACGAGGGCGCGCGCCCAGCGCGTCGTGTGCTTCAGCGCGAGCTTCGTCCCCGGCCGCAGCGGCGCCTCGCTCATCCAGCACACCATCGCAGAGAGGTCCTGGCCGACCGTCGGCCGGTTGTGCGGCCGGCACAGCAGGTCGCCGCGGGTGACGTCGAGCTCGTCGGCGAGGCGGACGACGACCGACATGGGCGGGAAGGCCTGCGCGACGGGGCCGTCCGCGGTCTCGATCGCCTCGATCGTCGTCGTGAACCCCGAGGGCAGGACGAGCACCTCGTCGCCGACCTCGAGGACGCCGCCAGCGACCTGCCCGGCGTAGCCGCGGTAGTCGTGCAGCTCGTGCGAGCGCGGGCGCACCACCCACTGGACGGGGAAGCGCACGTCGATCAGGTTGCGGTCCGAGGCGATGTGCACCTCCTCGAGGTGGGTGAGCAGCGGCGGGCCACGGAACCACGCCATCTCGGCGGACCGCTCGACGACGTTGTCGCCGTGGAGCGCGGAGATGGGGATGAACGCGAGGTCGGCGACCTCGAGGCGCGTCGCGAAGTCCTCGAACTCGCGCCGGATCTCCTCGAAGCGGCGCTGCTCGTAGCCGACGAGATCCATCTTGTTGACGCAGATGACGAGGTGCGGGACGCGAAGCAGCGAGGCGATGAAGGCGTGGCGGCGGGTCTGCTCGGTGATGCCGTTGCGGGCGTCGACGAGGACGACGACGAGGTCGGCCGTCGAGGCCCCGGTGACCATGTTGCGCGTGTGCTGCACGTGGCCGGGGGTGTCGGCGAGGATGAACTTGCGCCGCGGCGTGGCGAAGTAGCGGTAGGCGACGTCGATCGTGATGCCCTGCTCCCGCTCGGCGCGCAGCCCGTCGGTCAGCAGCGCGAGGTCGACGTAGTCGTCGCCGCGAGCCAGGCTCGTGCGTTCGACCGCCTCGAGCTGGTCCTCGAAGACCTGCTTGGAGTCGTAGAGCAGCCGCCCGATGAGCGTCGACTTGCCGTCGTCCACCGAGCCGGCCGTCGCCAGGCGCAGGAGCTCCACTAGAAGTAGCCCTCCCGCTTGCGGTCCTCCATCGCCGCCTCCGAGAAGCGGTCGTCCGCGCGCGTGGCGCCGCGCTCGGAGATGCGGGTCGTCGCGATCTCGGCGATCACCTCCTCGGGCGTCGTCGCGCCCGACTCGACCGCGGCCGTGCAGGTCATGTCGCCGACCGTGCGGTAGCGCACGGTGGCGACGAAGGGCCGCTCGTCCTCGACGCCGTCGCGCGGCGCGAGGTACGGGCCGACGGCGAGCAGCATCCCGTCGCGCCGGAACACCTCGCGCCGGTGCGCGAAGTAGATCGAGGGGACCTCGATCCCCTCGCGCGCGATGTACTGCCAGACGTCGAGCTCGGTCCAGTTCGAGAGGGGGAAGACGCGCAGGTGCTCCCCCGGCCGGTGCCGTCCGTTGTAGAGGTTCCACAGCTCCGGGCGCTGGGCCCGGGGATCCCACTGGCCGAACTCGTCGCGCAGCGAGAAGACCCGCTCCTTGGCCCGCGCCTTCTCCTCGTCCCGCCGGCCGCCGCCGAAGACGGCGTCGAAGCCGTTGCGCTCGATCGCGCCGAGCAGGACGTGGGTCTGCAGCCGGTTGCGCGAGGTGCCCGGGCCGCCCTCTTCCGCCACCTCGCCCGCGTCGATCGCCTCCTGGACGGACGCGACGACGAGGCGCACCCCGAGCTCGGCGACGCGCCGGTCGCGAAAGGCGAGCACCTCCTCGAAGTTGTGGCCCGTGTCGACGTGGAGGACCGGGAACGGGATCGGCTGGGGCCAGCACGCCTTCGCCGCGAGGTGCGCGAGCACGGCGGAGTCCTTGCCGCCCGAGAAGAGGAGCGCGGGCCGCTCGAACTCCGCGACGACCTCCCGGATGATGTGGAGCGCCTCGGACTCGAGCGCGTCGAGGTGCGTGAGCTGGTACGGCATAAAACTCCGACAATGCTAGTCAGGATTTCGTCAGGATTCGGTGAGGAGTCGGTCAGGATTCGGCATCCTCAGGGTTCGGCCTGCGGCTCGTGGCGGTGCCGGCGAGCCCCCGGCCGGCCGCGGCCGCGCGCTGACGGCGCGCCGCCTCGTTGGCCAGGCGGTCGACGAGCTCGTTGAGCTCGTCGCCCGCGTGGCCCCTCACCCAGCGGAAGCCGACCTGTCCGCCCCGGCGGTCCACCACCTCCTCCACGAGCGGGACCCACAGGTCCTGGTTCGCCACGGGCTCGCGCCGCGCGTTGCGCCAGCCCCGGGCGCGCCAGGCGACCCACCAGCCGTCGCGAAAGCAGTTGACGACGTAGGCGGAGTCGCTCACGACCTCGAGCGGGCCCGGGTTCGCCGCCAGCGCCTCGAGGACCGCCGTGAGCTCCATGCGCTGGTTCGTCGTCGACCGCTCGCACCCGCTCGCCCAGTCCGCCGGCGACAGCGCCCAGGCCCAGCCGCCCGGGCCGGGGTTGCCGAGGCACGCCCCGTCGGTGAACACGACCAGGGGCTCGGGCACGCGACCAGTCTGGCGGACGCGGGCCCGGCGCGCCCGCCCCGGACGACCCAGAGCCCGCCGCGCACGTAAGACTGTGGGCGTGATCTTCGACGGCTTCTCCCACCAGCTCCCCGACATCGACCCGGGCGAGACCGCCGAGTGGCTCGACTCGTTCCGGTCGGTCGTGGAGACCCGAGGCAAGGCCCGCGCCCAGTTCCTCCTCATGAAGCTGCTCGAAGCGGCCCGCGAGGCGCAGGTGAACTTCCCCGCGACGGTCTCGACGCCCTACATCAACTCGATCCCCGCGAGCGCCGAGCCGTGGTTCCCCGGCGACGAGCAGATGGAGCGCCGCATCCGCGCCTACATCCGCTGGAACGCGGCCGTCATGGTGACGCGGGCGAACGCCCGCTACCCGGGGATCGGCGGGCACCTCTCGACCTACGCGAGCAGCGCCGCGCTCTACGAGGTCGGCTTCAACCACTTCTTCCGCGGCAAGGACCACGGGGCGGCAGGCGACCAGGTCTTCTTCCAGGGGCACGCCTCGCCGGGCATCTACGCCCGGGCCTTCGTCGAGGGCCGCCTCGACGAGGAGGACCTCGACCGCTTCCGCTTCGAGGTCGGCGGCGGGGGGCTCTCGAGCTACCCCCACCCGCGCCTCATGCCCGACTTCTGGGAGTTCCCCACCGTCTCGATGGGGCTCGGGCCGCTCGCCGCGATCTACCAGGCACGCTTCAACCGCTACCTCCTGCACCGGCGCATCGTCGACACGAGCGGGTCCCGGGTGTGGTGCTTCGTCGGCGACGGCGAGTTCGACGAGCCCGAGACGCGCGCCGGCCTCGCCCTCGCGGCGCGCGAGCAGCTCGACAACCTCATCTTCGTCGTGAACTGCAACCTCCAGCGCCTCGACGGGCCGGTGCGCGGGAGCGGCAAGATCATCCAGGAGCTCGAGGCCGAGCTGCGCGGCAGCGGCTGGAACGTCATCAAGGTGATCTGGGGGTCGCGCTGGGACGAGCTCCTCGCGCGCGACGTCGACGGGGTGCTCGTCAACAAGATGAACACCACGCCCGACGGGGACTTCCAGAAGTACGCGACGGAGTCGGGCGCCTACATCCGCGAGCACTTCTTCGGGCCCGACCCGCGCCTGCGCGCCCTCGTCGAGCACCTCTCGGACGAGGAGCTCCAGGCGCTGCCGCGCGGCGGCCACGACTACCGCAAGCTCTACGCCGCCTACAAGGCGGCGACCGAGCACGTCGGCACGCCGACAGCGATCCTCGCCAAGACCGTGAAGGGGTGGAAGCTCGGCCCCGAGATCGAGAGCCGCAACGCCACCCACCAGATCAAGAAGATGACCCACGAGCAGCTGCGGGCGCTCAGGGACCGGCTCAACCTGCGCGAGGAGATCCCCGACGAGGCGCTCGAGGCGGACGACCCCCCCTACTACCGACCGCCGGCCGGCTCGCCGGCCCACGAGTACCTCACGTCGCGCCAGCGCGTCCTCGGCGGGTCGTTGCCGAAGCGCGTCGTGCGCGCGAAGGGGCGCGAGGGGCTCCCGGCGCCGGACCCGGCCGCCTTCGCCGAGTTCTCGGGCGGCTCGCGCGGCCAGGCCGTCTCGACGACCATGGCGTTCGCCCGCCTGCTGCGCAACCTGCTGCGCGACCCGAACGTCGGCCGCTTCGTCGTCCCGATCGTCCCCGACGAGGGGCGCACCTTCGGCCTCGACGCCCTCTTCTCGGAGGTGAAGATCTACGCGCACGGCGGCCAGCGCTACACGTCGGTGGACGCCGGCCTCCTCCTGTCCTACGCCGAGGCCGAGGACGGCCAGATCCTCGAGGAGGGGATCACCGAGGCGGGCGCGATGGCGAGCTTCCTCGCCGGCGCCACCTCCTACGCCACCTGGTCGCAGCCGATGCTCCCCTTCTTCCTCTTCTACTCCATGTTCGGCTTCCAGCGCATCGGCGACCAGATCTGGCAGTGCGCCGACGCGCGCGGGCGCGGCTTCCTCCTCGGGTGCACCGCCGGCCGCACGACGATGAGCGGCGAGGGCCTCCAGCACGAGGACGGCCAGTCGCTCCTGCTCGCCTCGGCGGTGCCGACCGTGCGCGCCTACGACCCGGCCTTCGCCTACGAGGTGGCGGCCATCGTCGAGCACGGCATCGCCGAGATGTACGGCCCGAACCCCGCCGACGTCGTCTACTACCTCACCTTGTACAACGAGAACTACCCGATGCCCGCGCTACCCGAGGGCGCCGACGGCGAGCGGGTGCGAGACGGCGCCATCCGCGGCCTCTACCGCTTCGCCGGCCCGGCGCCGACGAGGTCCGCCGACGCGGCGTCGGCCACGATCCTCTTCTCCGGCACCGCGTGGCAGGCGGCGGCTCGGGCGCGCGAGCTGCTCGCCGAGGACTGGAACGTCTCGGCCGAGCTGTGGTCGGTCACGAGCTACAAGGCGCTGCGCGAGGACGCCCTCGAGGTCGAGCGCTGGAACCGCCTCCACCCGGGCGACAGCCCCCGCGTCCCCTACGTCACGCGGGCGCTCGCCCAGGCGCACGGGCCCATCGTCGCGGTCACGGACTTCATGAAGGCCGTCCCCGACCAGATCGCCCGCTTCGTGCCCGCCTACTACACCTCGCTCGGCACCGACGGCTTCGGCCGCTCCGACACCCGCGAGGCGCTGCGCCGCCACTTCGAGGTGGATGCCGAGCACCTCGTGGTGGCGGTCCTCGACGCCCTCGCCGGCCTCGGCCAGGCGAAGGCCGCCGACGTCGCGAGGGCCATCGCCGCCTACGGGATCGACCCGGACGCGCCCGACCCGCGGACCTGCTAGCCGGCCGGGGTTACGCTTCGGGCCATGCCCCTCTACGTCACCGGGGACGAGGAGGTGGACGGCCTCGTCAACACGGACCCCTTCGCCCTCCTCGTGGCGATGGTGCTCGACCAGCAGGTCCCGATGGAGCGGGCCTTCTCCGCACCCGCGGCGCTGCGGGCGCGACTCGGCGGCGAGCTCGACCCGGCGGCGGTGGCGGCGATGGACCCCGCCGCGCTCGCGGCGGCCTTCCAGGCGCGCCCGGCGCTCCACCGCTTCCCGGCGGCGATGGCGGCACGCGTCCAGGAGCTCGCCCGCCTCGTGGTGCGCGACTGGGGCGGCGACGCCTCGGCGATCTGGCGCAGCGCCCGGAGCGGCGACGAGCTCGCGACGCGCCTCGCGTCGCTCCCCGGCTTCGGCGAGCAGAAGGCCCGCATCCTCGTCGCGCTCCTCGCCAAGCGCTTCGACGTCCGCCCGCCCGGCTGGCGAGCAGCCGCCGCCCCCTACGGCGAGCCCGACGCCTTCGCCTCGGTCGCGGACGTCGACTCGCCCGAGGCCCTCGCGCGCGTCCGGGCGCGAAAGCGCGAGCTGAAGGCGGCGGCCCGGCGGCCGGGCACGCGCGCGCCGGCGCGGTGAGCGCCGCAAGCCGGGCGGGCGCGCTCAGCGGGCGCTCCCTCTACCTGTGCACCCCCGATCGTCCCGACCTCGGCCCGTTCCTCAAGGCGTGCATCGCCGGGGGCGTCGACGTGGTCCAGCTGCGCGAGAAGGACCTCGAGGCGCGCCCGCTCCTCGAGCGGGCGCGCCTCGCGCGCGAGATCTGCGGCGAGGCGGGCGTGCCCTTCCTCCTCAACGACCGACCGGACCTCGCCCTCGAGGCCGAGGCCGACGGCGTGCACCTCGGCCAGGACGACGCGCCGCCGAGCCTCGCGCGGCGGATCCTCGGTCCGGACCGCCTCGTCGGCCTGTCCACGCACGCGCCCGAGGAGCTCGCCGTCGCGCTCGACGAGCCGATCGACTACCTCTCCGCCGGCCCCGTCGTGCCGACGCCGACGAAGCCGGGGCGGCCGGGGACCGGCGTCGGCTACGTCACCGCGGCGACGAGCGTCGCCGCCGAGGCGGGCCTCGCCTGCTTCGTGACCGGCGGCGTGACCCCCGAGACCATCCCCGAGCTCGCGCGCGCCGGGGCGCGCGCCTTCGTCGTCGTCCGCTACCTCACCGAGGCGAGCGACCCCCGCGCCGCGGCGGCGCGCCTCGCCGAGGCGATCGCGGCGGCGACGCAGGGCCGATGACGGCGCCGATGGCCGCGGACCGCTCGCCGTCGGCCGAGCGCGCCGACGCGGCCTGGGGCTTCGCCTCGCGCGCCGAGCCGCGCTGGCCCGCGTCGCTCGCCATCGCCGTCGCCATCGCCCTCTACCTCGTGCTGCCGAACCGGCTGACCGCCGGGCTCGGGCCGCGCTGGCTCATCCCGGCGCTGGCGGGCGCCCTCGAGGTGGTCCTCCTCGTCGCCAACCCGCGCCACGAGACGCGCGAGGTGGCGCGCTTCCGGGCGGTCGCGATCGTCCTCATCGCCCTCGTGAACGCGGCGAACCTCGTCAGCCTCGGCGAGCTCGTCAACGCCCTCCTCTACGACCCGAGGGCGTCGGGACGTGCCCTCGTCCTCGCCTCCGTGCCGATCTGGCTCACGAACGTCATCGTCTTCGCCCTGTGGTTCTGGGAGCTCGACCGCGGCGGCCCCGCGGCGCGCCTGCGCCAGCGCCACGGCCCGCCGGACTTCCTCTTCCCCCAGATGTCGACGCCGGGTGCGACGCGCCCGGGCTGGTCGCCGGGCTTCCTCGACTACCTGTACACCTCGTTCACGAACGCGACGGCCTTCAGCCCGACCGACACGATGCCGCTCAGCGCCTGGGCGAAGGCGCTCATGATGGGCCAGGCCCTCGCCTCGCTCCTCACCGTCGCGCTCGTCGTGTCGCGCGCGGTCAACATCTTGAGCTGAGCGCCGCTCGCCGGCGCGCCCGGAGCCGGGCGGCGAGGTAGGAGGCGGTGGCGACGGCCAGGATGGCGAAGCTCGGCGGCAGGACCGGCACCGCCTCGGCGAGCGCGAGCCCCCCCCAGGTCGCGCCGAGCGCCAGGGCGGCCGAGCACCACAGCGCGGCGAAGGGCCGCACGCACAGCCTGCTCGCCGCGCCGGCGGGCGCGGCGAGCAGGCCGAGGAGGAGCAGCGCGCCGACCGCCTGGGTCGCCTCCGCGGCCGTCACCCCGACGAGGAGGAGGAAGACGAGCCCGAGCGTGCGCACCGGCACCCCGCGGCTGAGCGCCACCGCCTCGTCGAGGCTCGCGAACACGAGCGGGCGGGCGATCGCGAGCAGGAGGACGCACACCGCCGCGCCGACGCCCGCCGCCAGCGCGGCCTGGGCGAGCGAGAGGCCGAGGAGGGAGCCGAAGAGCACGCTCACGCCGGTCGCGCCGCCCGAGGCGGAGCGCGCGCTCGTGTAGAGCGCGAGGAAGAGCGTCCCGAGGCCGAGGACGTAGGAGAGCACGGTCCCGATGACGACGTCGTCGGGCCGGCCGTAGCGCTCGAGGAGGCCGAGGACGACGGCGACCGCCGCGCAGGCGGCGAACAGCCCGAGGCGCAGGTCGACGCCCGTCGCGGCGGCCGCGAGCGCGCCGGTGAAGCCGACGTGGCCGAGGGCGTCGCCGGTGAAGACCTGGGCCCGCAGCACGAGCAGGTAGCCGACGAAGCCGCTCGCCACGGCGACGAGGGTGCCGGCGAGGAGGGCGTGGAGGACGGCGGGCTCGAGCACGAGGCTCGCGACGAGCCCGGGGACGCGCGCCGCGGCCATCGGCTAGGCCCGGGCCTCGGCGCCCGCTCGGCGCGAGCGCGCGTGCGCGGCGGCGAGGGCGGCGAGGTAGGCGCCGAAGCCGAAGCTCGTGAGGAAGAAGCCGGCCGGGTAGGCGGAGAAGAACGCCGCGGCGAGGCCGAGCCAGGTGACGGCGAGGCCGATCCCGACGCTCAGCGCGAGCCCCACCGCTGGGCGGGCGCTCAGGCGCTGGGCGGCGGCCGCCGGCATGACGAGGAGGGCGAAGACGAGGAGGGAGCCGGTGACCTGGCTCACCTCGGCGACGGTGGCCCCGAGGACGACGAGGTAGGCGGCGCCGAGGAGGCGGACCGAGACGCCGCGAGCGGCCGCGACCGCCTCGTCGAGGCTGGCGAACCACAGCGGCCGGCCGATCGCGGCCAGGAGCGCGAGGCTGGCCGCGCCCACCGCGCCGAGGGCGAGGACCTCGGCGCTCGTCACGCCGAGGAAGCTCCCGAACAGGAGCGCCGTGACCCCGCCGAGGAAGCCGTGGTAGAGGCCGACGAAGACGACCCCCGCGGCGAGCGCGAAGGCCTGGAGGGTGCCGATGAGCGCGGGCTCGTCGCCGCGCCACCGGGCGCGCTGGCGCGCCGGCGCGATCGCGAGCGCGGCGGCGACGCACGCGCCGAAGTAGCCGACGCCGAGGGGGAGGCCGAGGTAGGCGGCGCCTGCGGCGCCCGGGAAGCCCACGACGGCGAGGGTGTGGCCGGCGAAGGCCTGGCGCCGCAGCACCATGAACCAGCCGACGACGCCCGCCGTGACCGCCACGATCGTCCCCGCCTCGAGGGCGTGCACCATGAACGGGTAGGCGACGAGCTCGCGCACGTCGACGAGGACGTCGAGCGAGAGGCGGGCCGCCGGCACGGCGGCGGGCGCGCTCATGGCCTCGGGCCGTGCGCGTGGCGATCGACGTGGAGCGCGGGGGGCTCGGGCTCGCCGACGACGACGAGGCGGCCGTCGCTCGCCCGGAGCACCTCGATCGGCGCGCCGAACAGGCGGCTCAGCGTGGCGCTCGTGACCACCTCCTCGGGGCGGCCCGAGGCCGCGGCGCCCCGGGCCAGGTAGACGACGCGGTCGAGGAAGGGCAGGATCGGGTTGATGTCGTGCGCCACGATGAGCACCGTCACGTCCCCGGCCTCGCAGATCGAGCCGAGGAGGGCGGCGATCGCCGACTGGTTCGGCAGGTCGAGGCCGTCGAGCGGCTCGTCGAGCAGGAGGAGCCGCGGCTCGCGCACGAGTGCCTGGGCGATGAGGAGGCGCTGCTGCTCGCCGCCCGAGAGCTGCCCGATCGGTCGCCCGGCGTAGGCGCTCGCCCCGACGCGCTCGACCGCCGCCGCGACGCGCGCCGCGGCACGCCGGGCGCGCGCCGAGAGGCGCGCCAGGCCGGGGAGGGGCACGCCGTAGCGGTCGCCGTCGAGCCCGAGGCGCACGAGGTCGACGCCGCGCACCGGCAGGCCGGCTTCGAAGGTGCGCCGCTGCGGCAGGTAGCCGATCGACCGGCGGGCCGCTGCCGGCGGGCCGCCGAGCACCTCGACGGTCCCGGCGGCCGGCGCGACGAGGCCGAGGATGACCTTGAGGAGGGTCGACTTGCCGGCACCGTTCGGCCCGAGCACCGCGACGAGCTCGCCGGGCGCGACCGCGAGGTCGACGCCGCTCCAGACCCGAGCGCCGCCGACGCGCGCCTCGACGGCGCGAAGCGAGACGACCGGCGCGTCCCGTGCCGCGCCGCCCGGCGCCCCGGCGCTCACCGGGTGGACCTCGCCCGTGCCGCCTCGAGCGCCGCGAGCAGCGCCCGGAGCTGGCGAGCCTGCCAGGCCTGGTAGGTGGCCGAGGGCGGCACGAGCGTCTCGGTGATCGGCACGGTCGGGATGCCGGCGCGCCGACAGGCGTCAAGCTGGCGCTGGACGACGGGGATCTCGTTCTGGGTGTTGTAGACGTAGACGGCGATCTCCCGGCGCGCGATCTGCGCGGCGATCGTCGCCTGGTCGGCCGGGCTCGGCTCGGCTCCCTCGCTCACCGCTCGAAGGAAGCTCGCCGGCGTGAGGACGCGCAGGCCGAGGGCCGGGGCGAGCAGGGAGAAGATCGACTCCGAGGCGCCGACGGGCGTCCCGGCGAAGCGGGCGCGGATCTCGGCGAGCAGGGCGTCGACGCCGCGCAGATCGACCGACTCGAAGCGGCGCGCGCCTTCCTGGAAGGCGCCGGCGGCTCCCGGGTCGACCCTCGACAGGTCGGTGGCGATCGCCGCCGCGACCCGCCGGACGTCCCCCGGGTCGTACCAGCGGTGGGGGTTGGCGCCCGGGCGCAGGCCGAGGAGCGAGCCTACGTCGAGCACGACCGGGTGCGTCCCGCTCGCCGCCACGAGCTGCGACGCCCAGACGTCGTAGCCGAGGCCGTTCACGATGACGAGCCGGGCCTCGGCCACGGCGCGGGCGTCGGCAGCGGTCGGCTCGTAGTCGTGCGGGTCCGCGCCCGGCCTCGCGACGATGCTCGCCACGCGCACCCGGCGACCGCCCACCTGGGCGGCGATGCTCCCCCAGAAGTTCTCGGCCGCGACGACCTCGACGACCCCCCGAGGCGGCGCCGGCGCCGGCGCCGAGGCGGCGACGAGGGCGAGCGGGGCGGCGACGACGACCGCGGCGAGGCCGGCGAGGCCCGCGACCCGGGCCGTCCCGCCTCCCACCGGCCACCACCTCCCGCCGAGGGCCGCGGGGCGCCGGGCGGCGCGCGGCGACCCGATCGCCTAGGCTTTCCTGCAGTCGTTGCAGGTAACGACGCTAAACGATAACGGCATCGGTTGCAAGTAGGAGCTCGGACATGACGGAGGGCAGGGACCGGTGAGCGCAGCCACGAGGGCGCCGGCCGCGGAGCGCTCGACGCGCCAGAAGCGCGCCCTCGCCGCGGTCCTCGCCTCCTCCGACTCGTTCCGCTCGGCCCAGGACCTCTTCGCCGAGCTGCGGGCCCGCGGCGAGCGCGTCGGCCTCACCACCGTCTACAACCAGCTGCGCATCCTCGCCGAGGCCGGCGAGGTCGACGTGCTGCGCGCCAGCGAGGGCGAGACCCTCTACCGTCGCTGCCGCACGGGTGCGCACCACCACCACCTGCTGTGCCGCTCGTGCGGGCGGACCGTCGAGGTCGAGGGGCCGGAGGTGGAGCGCTGGGCGGCGCGCGTCGCCGGAGCGCACGGCTTCGTGGACATCCACCACACCGTCGAGGTCGTCGGCACCTGCCCGGCGTGCGCGAGCGCCTGAGCCCGAGGGCCGGACGCGGTCGAGGGGCGCCCGCGGCGCCCCTCGACCCGGTGCCTCGCACCGTTCTTCGCTGAAAGGCCCGGCGGCCCGAGCTGCACCGGGGGGGACGAGCTCCCGGTCGAGCGCGCCGGGGGTGTCTGGTTTGGCCTCACCAGGTGGTCCAGCGAGCCGCCTAGCGGCCAGCCACCTCCAGGGTCCCCGATCGTTCACCGCTCAGTTGGACCACCTCCTTTCTCTGGTGCGCCCAGGATACCGAGATCGTGCCGCCGGCGGGCGGAACCCCGGGGAGCCCGGCGCGGGCGCGCCACGAGCAGGACGCGCCGGACGGCGCGTCGACCGCCGCGCACGACGACCGTCTCGGTCGCGACGACCCGCCGTCGGCCCCGCAGGAGGCGCCGGCCGGCAGCGGTGAGGCGCAGGCCGACGCGGCGCGTGGCGCCGGGGGCCAGCGCGAAGCGCGCCTCGGCGACGACCGTCGTCTCGAGCGCCTCGGTCGTCGCCGCGCCGAGGCGCACCCGGACGCGCCGCTCGAAGGTCACCTCGACGGCGCCTCGGCACGTCGCGCCCTCGCAGCGCAGCTGCGGTCCGAGGAGGCGGCCCGCCGCCTCGAGCACGGGGGCGCCGACGCGCACCGTGGGCCTCGGGCGCCGCTCGCCGGGCGCGCCGGAGCGAGCGACGCCCGGCGCCGGCGCCGAGCCCGCCGAGGGCGGTCCGCCCGCGCCCGGGGGCCCCGCGGCGCCCGAAGACGCCCCCGCTCCCGGGGGGCCAGCCGAGCCCGGGGTCGGCGGGGCCTCGGGCACGACGCGCGCGCCCGCCGGCGGGCCGGTCCCCGCCGCGTTCGTCGCCGCCACCGAGACGAGGTAGCTCACGCCGTCGACGAGGCCGCCGATCGTGGCCGCCCGCGCCGTCGCGGGGAGGTCCTCGGTCACGGCGGGCGTGCCCGAGCCGGCCGGCGTCGCGCGCACGAGGTAGCCGGTCGGCGCGCTCCCGCCGTCGCGCGCCGGCGCGTCCCAGGCGAGGGCCGCCGAGGCGTCCCCCGCCGACGACGAGGTGAGCGGCGGCGCCGAGGGCGGCAGGAGGAGCAGCTCGACGAGATAGCGACCGGTGTCGGCGACGGCCACCGCCCCGGAGGCGAGGCCGGCGAGCGAGTCCGGCTGGCGCAGAGCGACGGCGCCGGCCGGGCTGCCGGCGGGGCTCGGCGCCGCCGAGCCGCCGCCCACCACGACGTAGCACTCGCCCGGCGTCCAGGTCGCGCCGGGCCCGAGGACGTAGCCGGGGTTCGCCGCCGAGACGGCGAGCACCTCGATCTCGCCGTCGTCGGTGTCGGCGACGAGGACGTCGCCCTCGGGGTCGACGCCGACGCCCTGGGGGAGGTTGAGGAGCGTGGCGGCCGCCGGCGAGCCGCCCGGGCTCGGCGCGCTCGACCCCGCCCCGGCGAGGACGTAGAGGTCGCCCGGCGTCCAGGTCGCGCCGGACCCGAGGACGTAGCCGGGGTCCGCCGCCGAGACGGCGAGGACCTCGATCGCGCCGTCGTCGGTGTCGGCGACGAGGACGTCGCCGGCCGGGTCGACCGCCACCCCCTCGGGATGGCTGAGGGCGACCGAGCGCGCCGGGGCGCCCGCCAGCGTCGGCGTCGCGGCACCGGAGCCGGCGAGGAGGTAGAGGTCGCCGGGCGTCCAGCTCCCGCCGGCAACGGGGTAGCCCGGGTCGCTCGCGCCGAGGGCGAGCACCGAGACGAGGTTCGTCCCGCCGTCGCTGATGACGACGTCGCCGGACGCGTCGATCGCCAGGCCGGCGGGCGCCACGAGGCGCGCCGCGGTGGCGACGACCGGCGTCGCGCCGAGCGCCGTCGAGCCGCCGCCCGCCACGACGTACAGCTCGCCGCGCACCCAGGCGCCCCCCGGCACGAGGTAGCCGGGGTTCGTGGCGCTCTCGGCGAGCACCTCGACCTCGTGGTCGCCGGTGTCGGCGACGAGCACGTCGCCGGCCGCGTCGACGGCGAGCGCGCCCGGCGCGGCGAGGCGGGTGGCGCTCGCCACGGTGCCGGCCGCCGAGGGCGCCTGTGAGCCGCCCCCGGCGAGGAGGTAGACGTCGCCGGGCGTCCAGGTCGTCCCGGCGGGCAGCAGGTAGCCAGGGTTCGTCGGGCTCTCGGCGACGACCTCGACGAGCGAGTTCCCGGTGTCGGCGACGACGAGGTTCCCCGACGGGTCGGCTGTCACCGCGCCCGGCTGGCTGAGGCCGGTGCCGAGCGCGCCCGAGCCGGTCGCGCTCGCGAGCGGCGTCGTGGCGCCGTTGCCCGCGACGACGAGGTAGTCCCCGCCCGAGGCGCCTGCGCCGGGCGCGACGCAGGCGAGGCCCGTCCCGGCGATCCAGGACGCCAGGACGAGCAGGAGCCCCCTGCGGCTGCGGCCTCGCGCCATGCGACCCCCCACCGGTGCCTCCGCCGGGGTCCGCCACGCCCTGGCGCCGTGCGACTGGACGTCGGGGCGCCGGCGTCGCGCCCCGACGTCTCTACGAAATGTAGATGCACTACGCAGCCTGAGGCTACAAATCGTGTTCAGCGGCGCGGACGGCGGCGCGCCCGACGGCGTGGCGGGCCCGCCCGGGTAGGCTGCGGCGTGTCCCTCCACTACGAGGACGCCCAGGTCGCCATCCACCGCTTCGTCGTCGGGCCGCTCGACAACAACGTGCTCGTCGTGCGGTGCAAGGCGACGGGCGAGGCGCTCCTCGTCGACGCGGCGAACGAGCACGGCCGCCTCCTCGAGGTGTGCCGCGCGCTCGGGGTGCGCGCCGTCGTCGAGACCCACGGCCACTGGGACCACATCCAGGCCGTGCCGCAGCTTCGCGACGCGGGCTACGAGGTCGCGGTGGCCGCCGCGGACGCTGCCCGGCTCCCCTCCTACGACCTCGTGCTCGAGGACGACGCGGTGCTCGCCGTCGGCCGCCTCCGCCTGCGCACGATCGCCACGCCCGGCCACACGCCCGGCTCGATGTGCTTCGCGCTCGAGGGCTCGCCGGTCCTGCTCACGGGCGACACGCTCTTCCCCGGGGGTCCGGGCGCCACCGCGGGCCCCGAGGCGGACTTCGGCCAGATCATCGAGTCGATCGACCGCCGCCTGTTCGCTCGCTTCGGGCCCGAGACGATCGTCATGCCCGGGCACGGCGAGGACACGACGATCGGCCGCGAGCGGCCGCACCTCGAGGAGTGGGTTGCCCGCGGCTGGTGACATTTCCACTACTGCGGTAGTGGAAATGTCCGGGCGGCACTAGCATGGGGCCGTGGGCGGCAGAGCCGACGTGACCGGCGCGGACCGAGGCGACGCGGCGCCACTGCTCTCGGTGGAGGGGCTCCACGCGAGCGCGGAGGGCGTCGAGATCCTGCGCGGCGTCGACCTCGCCGTCGGGCGCGGCGAGCTGCACGCCATCATGGGGCCGAACGGCTCGGGCAAGTCGACGCTCGCCAACGTCCTCCTCGGCAACCCCGCGTACACCGTCACCGCCGGGCGGGTGCGCTTCAACGGCGACGACGTCACCTACCTCGCCCCCGACGCGCGGGCCAAGCTCGGGATGTTCCTCGCCTTCCAGTACCCCGAGGAGATCCCGGGGGTGCCGATCCCCCAGTTCCTCCGCCAGGCGGTCGCGGCCCGGCGCGCGAGCGAGGTCTCCGTCCTCGAGATCCGGGTGCACCTGCGCGAGTGGCTCGAGCGCCTCGGGATGGACCCCGCCTTCGCCGAGCGCCAGCTGAACGCCGGCTTCTCCGGCGGGGAGAAGAAGCGCAACGAGATCCTCCAGATGGCGCTGCTCGAACCGGAGCTCGCCATCCTCGACGAGACCGACTCGGGCCTCGACGTCGACGGACTGCGGGCCGTCGCGCGCGGCGTCGAGGAGGTGCGCCGGGCCCGGCCCCACCTCGGCGTCCTCGTCGTCACCCACTACCGGCGCATCCTCGACGAGCTCGAGCCGGACGCCGTGCACGTGCTCGCGGGCGGCCGCATCGTGGCGAGCGGCGGGCGCGAGCTCGCGGCGCGCCTCGAGGCCGAGGGCTACGAGGCGTTCCGCTGATGGGCGCGAGCCCGGCCACGAAGCCGGCGCCGCTCGACGTCGCGAGCCTGCGGCGGGACTTCCCCCTCCTGAGCCGCGAGCGCGCCCGCCGCCTCGTCTACCTCGACTCGGCCGCCTCCTCGCAGCGGCCCCGCTGCGTGCTCGAGGCGATGGACGCCTACTACCAGACGACGCACGCCAACGTCCACCGTGGCGTCTACGGCATCGCCGAGGAGGCGACGCGCCGCTACGAGGCGGCGCGGGTGAAGGCGGGCCGCTTCATCAACGCGCCGCACCCAGAGCGCGAGGTCGTCTTCACGAAGAACGTCACGGAGGCGATCAACCTCGTCGCCTACGCCTGGGGCCGGCGCAACCTCCGGCGCGGCGACGCCATCGTGCTGAGCGAGATCGAGCACCACGCCAACTTCGTCCCCTGGCTCATGGTCGCCGAGGAGCGCGGCGTCGAGCTCCGCTTCCTGCGCCTCGGCCCCGACTACCGCCTCGACTACGCCGACCTCGAGCGCCTCGTCGACGGCGCCCGCCTCGTGGCGCTCACGGCCGCCTCGAACGTGCTCGGGACGCTCACCGACCTCGCCCCCGTCGTCGCCGCGGCTCGCGCCGCGGGCGCCCTCGTCCTCGCCGACGGGGCGCAGCTCGCCCCGCACCGGCACGTCGACGTGCAGGCGCTCGGGGTCGACTTCTTCGGCTTCACGGCCCACAAGATGCTCGGTCCGACCGGCATCGGCGTCCTGTGGGGGCGCGAGGAGCTGCTCGAGGCGATGCCCCCCTTCCTCGGCGGCGGCGAGATGATCCGGGACGTGCGCCTCGACGGCTTCTCGCCGAACGAGCTGCCCTGGAAGTTCGAGGCGGGCACCCCCCCGATCGCCGAGGCGATCGGGCTCGAGGCGGCGATCGACTACCTCTCGGCCGTCGGTCTCGAGCGCGTCGACGCCCACGAGGCCGCCCTCACCGCCTACCTCCTCGAGCGGCTCGGCGAGCACCCCGAGGTGCGGATCTTCGGCCCCGGGCCCGACCCGTCCCGGCGCCTCGGCGTCGTCTCGTTCGCCTTCGGCGACGTCCACCCCCACGACGTCGCCCAGGTCCTCGACGAGCACGGCGTGTGCGTGCGCGCCGGGCACCACTGCGCGAAGCCGCTCATGCGACACCTCGGCGTCGCGGCGACGACGCGCGCCTCCCTCTACCTCTACAACGACACCGACGACGTCGACGCGCTCGTCGAGGCGCTCGCCTCGGTGCGGGCGCTGTTCGCCTAGCGGCGCGAGACGACCCAGGACCGGAGGCGACACGGACCGCGATGACAGGCCTCGAAGACCTCTACCGCGAGATCATCCTCGACCACTACCGCTCCCCACGGAACCGGGGCGAGCTGCCCAGCCCGCCGGCACGCCGGGTCGAGGGATTCAACCCCCTCTGCGGCGACGAGGTCGTCGTCTTCCTCGACGTCGCCGACGGCACCGTCCGGGACCTGCGCATCGCCGGCCAGGGCTGCTCCATCAGCCAGTCGTCTGCCTCGATGATGTCGGTGGCCGTGAAGGGAAAGCGCGTCGAGGAGGCGCGCCGGCTCGTGCGGTCGTTCAAGGCGATGATGTCGATCCACGAGGCGGCGATCGGCGGCGAGCAGGAGGGCGCCGAGGAGCCGGCGGCGATCGACCCCGACGAGCTCGGCGAGCTCGCCGCGCTCCAGGGCGTCGTCAAGTTCCCGGTGCGCATCAAGTGCGCCACGCTGTCGTGGAACACGCTCGCGCAGGGCCTCGACGAGGCCGAGGCCGAGGAGCGGTCCGAGGCGAGCGGACGTCGCTAGGTTGCCTCGGGGATCGGTCGCCTCGGGGATCGGTCGCCTCGGAGCTCGGTCGCCTCGGAGCTAGGTCGCCTCGACGACGAGCCCGGCGAGGTCGGGCTCGAGGACGAGGGCGCGACCGGCCACCCCCGAGGCCTCGAGCGCCGCGGCGCCGGCCTCCCGGGCCCGCTCGGCCGCAGCGCGCGACGTGCACACGCCGAGCAGGCTCGGGCCGGCCCCCGACCAGCAGGCGAGGACGGCTCCGCCCTCGCGCAACCTGGCGAGCAGCTCGTCGGCCTCGGGGAAGAGCGCGGCGCGCGCTGCCTGGTGGAGGCGATCCTCGCCCGCCTCCGGGACGAGCGCGCTGCGGTCCGCGAACCCGGCGAGGAGGAGGCCGGCACGCCCGAGGTTGAAGGCGGCGTCGGCGAGGCGGACGGTCTCGGGCAGCACGGCGCGCGCCGCGGCGGTGGCGAGGGTCCGGTCCGGGACGAGGACGGTGAAGGCGAGGCCGGGATCGAGCGGGAGGCGGCGCGCGAGGGCGCGGCCGTCGACGAGGGCGGCCGCGACGAGCCCGCCGAGCACCGACGCCGCGGCGTTCTCGGCGTGGCCGTCCCGGGCGGCGGCGAGCGCCAGAGGGTCCGCCGCCCCGGCGGCGGCTGCGGCGGCGGCCGCGACGGCCGCCGAGGAGCCGAGGCCCCGGGCGACCGGGATCTGCGAGCGCACGAGGATCTCCAGGCGGTCGTGGCCGGCGACCGCGGTGGCGACCTGCGCGGCGAGGTGGGAGGCGTCGGAGGCCAGCTCGGCCCCCTCGCCCTCGCAGCTGATCGCGAACGACGCGGCCGGACGCACCTCGACCTCGACGTACAGGGCGAGGGCGAGGGCGAGGGCGTCGAAGCCCGGGCCGAGGTTGGCGCTCGACGCCGGGCAGCGGGCGCGCACGGCTAGCCCGGCGTGCTCGAGCCCGGCAGGCTCCCGCCTGCCGGCGCGACCGCCCGGAGCGGCGCACGCCCGACGACGCTGCCGCCGGCGAGCACCTCGAGGTAGCCGAGCGGCCCGGACCGCTCGGCGGACGTCCCCGACGCGGGGACGAGGCGCTCGCGCAGCACGAGCCCCGGCCAGGCCACGAGCACGATCGGACGGGTGGGCCGCAGCGGCGCGGCGGCGCTGCTCCCCGGCAGGCTGACGCTCCCGACGACCGACGTCGTGCGCAGCGGGTCGAACAGCCTGAGCCTCGGCACCGTCGCGTCGAGGAGCTGACGATCGACGCGCGCCGCGCCGGCGAGCCCGTCGGGCTGGCCGGTCGTCACCGCGACGACGAGAGCGGTACGCGTGCCGACGCGGCGCCAGGCGGCCACCGCGAGGCACGCCTGGGCCGCCGAGGTGTAGCCCGACTTCACCCCGACGATCCCGTCGGTGCCGAGCGCGGGGTTGTAGTTCCAGATGGTCCCCGCGACCGGGAAGCGGGCCGAGGGACGCGAGACGATCGAGCGCACGACCGGGCTCTCCATGAGGCGCGCCGCGAGGAGGGCCTGGTCCGCGGCGGTGGACTGCGAGCGCGGGTCGACGCCGCTCGCGTCGGCGTAGCGGGTGTGGCGAAGTCCGAGGGCGTGGGCGGTCGCGTTCATGCGCCGGACGAAGGCGCCGAGCGAGCCCGCGTCCCAGCGGGCGAGCAGGTCGGCGACGTTGTCGGCCGAGGGGACGAGCAGCGCCTCGAGCAGCTGGTACTCGCTCAGCACCTCGCCGGCGCGCACGGGGACGTTGCTCTCGCCGCTCTGCGAGGCCCGCACGTACGCGGCGACGTCCGCGCCCGTCATCCGCAGCCGGGGGCCCTGCTCGCCGGGCGCGAGGGGGTGGTCGGCGAGGACGACGTAGGCGGTCATCATCTTCGTCATCGACGCGATCGGGACCGGGGACGAGCGCGGCGAGGCGGCGACGAGGCCGGTGCCGAGCACGGCGACGGCGCCCTCTCCCCTGGCCGGCCAGGGCAGGCGCGCTGGACGGCCCGGAACCCGCACGAAGGCAGGCACCTCGGCCGTGAGCGAGGCGAACGGCGCCGCGGCCCTGCCACCCGACGAGGCCCCGCCTCCGACGACGGCGAACACGGCCGCGCCGAGGCCGGCGCAGCCGAGCGAGGCGACGAGGCGGTTGCGCCGGATGCGAGCCTTGCGGCGCCGCCGCGCGAGCGCGCGGCGTCGCGCGAGGTCGAGGCTGGGCCCAGCGGGCCGTCCGTGCTCGGCGGCGGGTGCGGCCACTCAGCGCGGGAGCTGGTCGAGCTCTTCGGGCGTCATGAGGACGGCACGAGCCTTCGAGCCCTCCGAGGGACCGACGACGCCGCGGCGCTCGAGGAGGTCCATCAGCCGTCCCGCCCGTGCGAAGCCCACCCGGAGCTTGCGCTGCAGCATGGAGGTGGAGCCTAGCTGCGAGCGGACCACGAGCTCCATGGCCTGCGCCAGCAGCTCGTCGTCGTCCTCGCCCGCGCCCACCGCCCCCGGCGCGCCCTCCGCGTCGTCGCCGACGACGCCGTCCACGTAGCAGGGGGCGGCCTGTCGGCGCCAGTGCCCGACGACGGCCCGCACCTCCTCCTCGGACACCCACGGACCCTGGATCCGCCGGGGCACGCTCGAGGAGGCGGTCAGCAGGAGCAGGTCGCCGCGGCCCACGAGGCGCTCCGCGCCCGGCTGGTCGAGGATGACGCGCGAGTCGGCGAGCGAGGAGACCGAGAAGGCCAGGCGGGAGGGCACGTTCGCCTTGATCACGCCGGTGATGACGTCGACCGAGGGCCGCTGGGTGGCGATGACGAGGTGGATGCCGACGGCGCGCGCCATCTGGGCGATGCGGCAGATCGACTCCTCGACGTCGCGGGCTGCCACCATCATGAGGTCGTTCAGCTCGTCGACGACGACGAGCACGTACGGCAGGGGCGCGAGGCGCGAGGCGCCGCGCTCGGCGCTCGCGTCCGTGGGCGCGTCGAAGGGGCCCTCGGCGAAGTCGCCTCGCGCCAGCGCGGCGTTGTAGCCGGTGATGTCGCGCATGCCCGCCTCGGCGAGCAGGTCGTAGCGGCGCTCCATCTCGGCGACGGCCCACGCCAGCGCGTTCGCCGCGCGCTTGGGGTTCACGACGACCGGCGTGAGCAGGTGCGGCAGCCCGTTGTACTGGCCGAGCTCGACGCGCTTGGGGTCGACGAGGATGAGGCGGACCTGCTCGGGCGTCGCGCGCATGAGGATCGAGGTGACGAGCGAGTTGATGCAGGAGGACTTGCCCGCGCCCGTGGCGCCGGCGATGAGGAGGTGGGGCATCTCGGCGAGGTTCACGAACACGGCGCGTCCGGAAATGTCGCGCCCGAGGGCGACCTCGAGCGGGTGCCGGGCGTGGCGCGCCTCGCTCGAGGCGAGCACGTCGCCGAGCGTGACGAGCTGGCGCGTCCGGTTCGGCACCTCGACGCCGATCGCCGAGCGCCCGGGGATGGGAGCGAGGATCCGGACGTCGGGCGACGCCATCGCGTAGGCGATGTCCTTCGCCAGACTCGTGACGCGCGCCACCTTGACGCCCGCGCCGAGCTCGAGCTCGAAGCGCGTCACCGTCGGCCCGACGGTGAACCCGGTGAGCCGGGTCTCCACGCCGTGGGCGGCGAGGGCGCGCTCGAGCACCCGGCCGCGCTCCTCGACCTCGCGCGCGTCGGTTCCCTGCTCTCTGCTGCGGCGCAGCAGCCTCGCCGGCGGCAGCCGCCACGGGCTCGGGGGCGGCACGACGCCGAGGCCGAGCTGCTCGGTTGCCGCCGGCGCGCCGTCCGCGGCAGGCGCCGGGTGCGCAGCCGCCGGCTCGGAGGTGGTGCCCGCCTCCTCGAGGGCCTCGGGTCGGTCGCTCGCGCCGGCGCCGTCGCCGTCCGGCGCAGCCTGGGTGCCGGCCGCCTCCTCGAGCGCCCAGTCGACGAGCGGGACCGGCGCCTCGCCGGCCGGATCGGCCGGGGGACGGGGCGCCGCGCCGGGCGACGCGCCCCACGCGCGCCGCGCCGACCGGATCGCCGCGACGGCGGCCCGCCCGAGCGCCCCGAGCACGCTGCGCAGCCGGACCGAGCACAGCGCGCAGGCGGCCGCGACGGCGAGCGCCGCGAGGACGACCGCGGCGCCCGCGCTGCCCACGAGCGCGTGCAGCCCGCCGCCGATCCCGCTCCCCAGGACGCCCCCGGCGCCGCCGAGCACGCGCGCCGGCGCCGAGGCGCGAGGCAGGCCGCCGCCGAGGTCGGCGAGGCCGCAGGCCGCGCCGGCGAGCACGGCGAGGGACGCGAGGACGCCGGGAGCGCCTCGCCGGGCACGCCCGGTGACGAGGGAGACGCCGCCGGCCGCGAGGCCCGGCGGCACGACGTCGGCCCCCCAGCCGAGCGCGGCCGCGCCGCCGGCACGAAGCGCCCGTCCGGCCGGCCCGAGCAGGTCGAGGTAGAGGCCGAGGACGCCGAGGACCCCGAGGACGAGGAACGACCAGCCCCAGACCTCGTCGGGCTGGCGGGCGACGAAGGCGCCGAGGCGGCGGAGGGCGGCGGCGCGGTCGCTCCGCCGCCGGCGCGCCCGGTGGCTCGACGGCCCCGCCGGCCGCGCCGGGCGCGTGCGGGCCGGTGCCCGGCTCCTCGTTGCGGACGCTGCTTTCGCACCAGCCACAGCGTGAACAACGCTAACACCCGCAACCGGCCGCGCCCTGGACGGTGGCCGACGCGCCCGCCTCGTCGCTCGGGCAGCGAGCCGCCGCGCCTCGCCGAGGGCGCGCCGCCCGGGAGCGGGACGTGCCGGCGCGTGCCCCTCGGCGCTCGTGCGCCGCAGCCCCGGACCATCGGGCGCGCGCCGGGTGGTCGTTCGGTGCGTCGCGCCGTGACCCTCGCGCTCCCGCGGCGACCGCCCCGAGGGATCGGCGCCGTCGGGGCGCTGCCGGCGGTCCGCATCGGCCGAATGGCGACGCCAGCGAGCGGGCGGTCGCGGCGCCGAAGGGCCAGGCCGCCTCGACGATCGGGCCACGCTGCACCGCCCGTTCCTGCGCCGGCCCCGAAGCGGCCGCAGCGTCGCGCCGTTCCCGAGCGGCGCGCCCGCCTGCGGGCTCGCCGTCGACGCGCGGCCGACCAGCCGGCGAAGCAGGCGACCTGCACCGCCGACGTGCGCACGCGCCTCGCCGGTGGGCCAGCCGGTCGAGCTGCGACCGCAGCGCGAGCTCGCGGCGCGGCCAGGACCGCGCCGAGGAGGACTGCTGGACCGTGCTGGATCGTGCGGCCCCGCTGCGCGACCCGCGCCGCACCCGCCGGCGCGTCAGGCCTCGAGCACGACCGGGACGATCATCGGCCGGCGCCGCGTCCGCTCGTTGACGAGCCGTCCGACGGCGCGGCGGGTGACCCGCCGGAGGCTCTCGAGGTCCCAGGCGCCGCCGGCCACCACCTCGGCGATCGCCTTGTGCACGGCGGCGCGTGCCTCGTCGAGGAGGGCCTCGGCCTCCTCGGGGTGCACCCAGCCGCGGGTGATGACCTCGGGCCCGCTCACGAGCTCCCCGGAGCGGGGGTCGACGACGAGCACGGCGACGACGACGCCCTCCTCGGCGAGCACCCGCCGGTCGAGGAGCACGCCCTGGCTCACGTCCCCGAGGATCCCGTCGACGTAGACGTGGCCGGCCGGCACCCGCCCGTCGCGCTCGAGCGCGCCGTCGCGCAGCACGACGGCGTCGCCGTCCTCGCAGACGAGCACCTCGGTCGCGTCGACGCCCATCTCGACGGCGAGGCGGGCGTGCGCGAGGAGGTGGCGGTACTCGCCGTGGACGGGGATGAACGCCTGCGGCCGGGCGATCGCGAGCAGGGTGGCGAGCTCGCCGCGCCGGGCGTGGCCGCTCTCGTGCACGTGGGCGATCCCCGAGTGCACGACCTCGGCGCCCCGGCGCGCGAGGCCGTCCATCACCTTCGCGACCGCCCACTCGTTGCCCGGGATGGCGTGGCTCGACAGGACGACGACGTCGCCCTCGCGGATGGCCAGGTGCCGGCTCTCGCCGGCCGCGAGCAGGGCGAGCGCCGACATCGGCTCGCCCTGGGACCCCGTCGAGAGCACGCAGACCTCGCCGGGCGCGAGCGCCTCCACCTCGGCGACGTCGACGACGGCGGCCTCGGGGAGCGAGAGCAGGCCGAGCTCGCGGCCGAGGGCGAGGTTGCGCACCATCGACCGGCCGAGCGGGGCGACCCGGCGCCCGGTCGCCACGGCGGCGTCGACGAGCTGCTGGATGCGGTGCAGGTGCGAGGCGAAGCAGGCGACGACGATCCGAGCGCCGCGGTGCGCGGCGAAGATCTCCCGCAGGCTCTCGCCGACGCTGCGCTCGCTCCGGGTGAAGCCGGGCTCCTCGGCGTTCGTCGAGTCCGACAGGAGCAGGCGGATCCCCTCCCCGTCGGCGAGCGCGCCGATGCGGGCGAGGTCCGTGCGCCGGCCGTCGACCGGGGTGAGGTCGAGCTTGAAGTCCCCCGAGTGCAGGATCACGCCCTGGGGCGTGCGCAGCGCGACGGCGAAGCCGTGCGGCACCGAGTGGGTGACGGGGATGAACTCGAGGTCGAACGGCCCGATGCGGCGCCGCTCGCCGTCGCGCACCTCGACGAGGCGGGCGTCGCCGGCGAGCCGGGCCTCCTCGAGGCGCAGGCGGGCGAGGCCGAGGCTGAGCGCCGAGCCGAAGACGGGGACGTCGACGTCGCGCAGCAGGAAGCTCAGCCCCCCGATGTGGTCCTCGTGGCCGTGGGTGAGGACGACCCCCTCGAGGCGCGCGGCGTGCTCGCGCAGGTAGGAGAAGTCGGGGAGGACGAGGTCCACGCCGAGGGTCTCGGGGTCGGGGAAGAGGACACCGCAGTCGAGGACGAGGAGGCGGCCCCCCTGCTCGAAGACCGCGCAGTTCCGGCCGATCTCGCCGAGGCCGCCGAGGAAGGCGATGCGGACCGGCTCAGCCAACGCCCCGCTCCCTGCGCCAGGCGTCGAGGCGGGCGAGCACGTCCTTCGCCTCGTCCTCGAGGCCGCTCGGCGTGGGGCCGAGCGGGGCGCGGCAGGGACCGGCGGGGAGCCCGAGGACGCGCAGCATCGCCTTGAGCGGCACCGGGTTCGGTGCGTCCTCGCTCGACTCGAAGGCGAAGCTGTCGAGCAGGGCGCGCCACACCTCGAGCGCGCCGTCGAGGTCGCCGGCGCGAAAGCGCGCGATCGCCTCGCCGCACTCCCGCCCGCACCAGTGCGTGGCCACGCCGATCAGGCCGACCGCGCCGATGGCGAGGAGCGGCAGCGTCATCGCGTCGTCGCCCGAGTAGCACTCGAAGCCGGCCGGGGCGCCGGCGAGCACGCGGGCGGTCGCCGCAGGGTCCCCGGCCGCGTCCTTGAGAGCGACGACGTTCGGGACCTCGCGCGCCAGCCGGAGGATGGTCGCGCCCGCGATCTTGCGCCCCGTGCGCACGGGGATGTCGTAGAGGACGACGGGCAGGCTCGTCGCCTCGGCGACGGCGCGGAAGTGCACCTCGAGGCCGGCCTGGGACGGCCGGTTGTAGTAGGGGCAGACGGCGAGGATGCCGGCCGCGCCGGCGGCCTGCGCCTCCCGGGTGAGCTCGATCGAGTGCGCTGTGTCGTTCGAGGTCGACCCGGCGAGCACCGGGACGGGCACCGCGGCCGCCACCGCGCGCCACAGCTCGATGCGCTCGCCGTCCGCGAGGGTGGAGACCTCGCCGGTCGAGCCGGTGACGACGAGCGCGTCGCTGCCGTGCTCGACGAGGTGGCGGGCCAGGCGCACCGCCCCCTCGAGGTCGAGGGAGCCGTCCTCGCGAAACGGCGTCGCCATCGCGGTGACGACGGCGCCGAAGCGGGGTGCGGCGGGCGACATCGCCCGAACGCTACCAGCGGCCGGCGCGAGCCGGCTCGCCGCCCGCCGGGAGGCGAGAGCCGGTCGCGCCCGGCCGGCGCCCCGGGGGCGCGCACGGCGAGCGGCGGCGGCGGCCGGCCGCGCGCCCCGGACGGGGGTGGTGGCGCGCGCCCTTCGCGCCCGTGCGCGAGCGCACGGCGGCCTCGCCGGCGAGACCGGGCTGCTCGTCGGAGCCGTGCTCGCGCGCCTCGTCGATCGATCGCACGATCGTTCTCCTCCTGCTCCTCCCCGCGGCGCTCGGCGGCGCGCTCGCCGCCGTGCCACGCGGACGCGAGAACGGCGGCGCGGGGACCGGACGCGCGACGCGCCCCCTCGAGCGCCCGGAGGCGAGGCCGGTCGCGATATCGGTCCTCCTGCGGTCGGTCCGCCAGCGGCTGCGCCGCGTCGCGGCGGTGGTCGGCCTCGCCTCCCGGCGAGGTCGTGCTCGGGCCCGGCTCGCTCGCCGCCCTCGCCCTCGGCGCGCCGACGGCGTCCTCGGTTCGCGCCGGCGCCCTCGTGCCCACGGCACGAGGGGCGCCTCACCAGCCGAGGAGGGGGCCGATGCCGAGGGTGAGGCCGGGCGTCGACGCCACTCGCCGCACGGCGAGCAGGATCCCGGGCACGAACGAGCGCCGGTCGAAGGAGTCCTGGCGGATCGTGAGCGCCTCGCCCGGGCCGCCGAAGCGGACCTCCTCGTGCGCGACCGCCCCGGGCAGGCGCAGGGCGTGGATGCGCACCCCGCCCGGTCCGAGGGCGCCGCGCGCCGAGGCGAGCACCTCCTCGCCCGCCGGCGGCACCGGGAGCGGCCCGGCCGGCGAGGCCTCCCGGGCGGCCGCGATGCGGCGCGCCGTCTCGATCGCCGTTCCCGAGGGAGCGTCGCGCTTCCGCTCGTGGTGGAGCTCGACCACCTCGACGCCCTCGAAGTAGGGCGCGGCGAGCTCGGCGAAGCGCAGGAGGAGGGCGGCGGAGATCGCGAAGTTCGGGGCGAGCACGCAGTTCGCCCGGCTGGCGCGGAAGGCCTCGCCGAGGCGGGCGACCTCGGCCTCGGCGAGCCCCGTCGTCCCCGACACGGCGTGGATGCCGGCCTGCGCGCACCACAGGAGGTTCGCGGGCGCGGCCGACGCGACCGTGAACTCGACGGCGACCTGCGCCCCGGCGGCGGCGAGGGCGTCGAGGTTCGCGGCGGCCTCGAGGTCGACGTCGGGGCCACCGAGCGCGCGCAGCGGCTGGCCCGCCTTGGAGGGGGCGACGGCCGCGACGAGCTCGAGGTCGGCTGCCTCGGCGACGGCCCAGCAGGCGGTGAGCCCCATCCGCCCCGCCGCCCCGACGACGCCGACGCGCGTCGCCACCTAGGCGCCCTCCCCCACGAGCCCGGCGAAGTCCTCCTCGGCGAAGGGCCCGACGACCGCGAGGCAGCGGGTCCCGCCGAGCACGGCCGCGGCGAGCTCGCGGACCTCGTCGAGGCGCACGGCGTCGATGCGCGCGAGGACCTCGTCGAGCTCGGGGACCTCGTCGTGCAGGAGGAGGCTGCCGCCGATGCGCGACATGCGCGCCCCGGAGTCCTCGAGCGAGAGCAGGGTGTCGGCCTTGAGGTGCCCCTTGGCGAGCTCGAGCTCGGCCGCCTCGACGCCGTCGCGCGCCAGGTCGTCGAGCTCGCGAAGGACGAGCTCGACGACCTCGTGCGCGTGCTCGGGCGAGGTCCCGACCGAGACGGCGAGCGCGCCGGCGTCCGCGAAGGCGGCCCGCTCGGAGGATACCGAGTAGGCGAGGCCGCGCTCCTCCCGGATCCGCTGGAACAGCCGAGAGGAGACCCCCCCGCCCAGGGTGTGGTTGAGCAGCGCCAGCGCGTAGCGCTCCGGCGCACGCCGCCCCGGCGCGCGCACGCCGAGGACGACGTGCGCCTGCTCGGTGTCGCGCGCCGTGACGACGAGGCGCCGCACCTCGGCGCCCGGCGCCTCGCGCTTGGGAGGCTCGCCGCCCGGCGGCCCGGCGAAGCGCCGCTCGATCCCCTCGGCGAGCGCGGCGTGGTCCACGCCGCCCGCCGCGGCGACGACGATGTTGCCCGGCCGGTAGTGGGTGCGCAGGAAGGCGCGGATCTCCTCGACGGTGACGGAGCGGATCACCTCGGGCAGGCCGAGCACCTCGCGCCCGAGCGGGTGGCCGGGGAAGACGGCCTCGGCGAAGCGCTCCTGGACCACGTCCGCGGGCTCGTCGAGGTGCATGAGCACCTCCTCGAGGATCACCTGCCGCTCGGCGTCCACCTCCTCCGGGCGCAGGGCCGGGTCCCACACGATGTCGCAGAGCACGTCGAGGCCGACCTCGAGGTCGCGCGCCAGCGTGCGGACGTAGAAGGTCGTGTACTCCTTCGTCGTGTAGGCGTTCATGTCCCCGCCCACGGCGTCGATCGCCTCGGCGATCTCGCGCGCCGAGCGGCGCGGCGTCCCCTTGAAGAGCAGGTGCTCGAGGAAGTGCGAGATGCCGGCCTCGGCGTCGCTCTCGTCGCGCGAGCCGGTGCCGACCCAGAAGCCGACGCAGGCCGAGGCGACGCCGGGCATCTGCTCGGTGACGAGCCGGATGCCGCAGTCGAGGACGGAGGTCTCGATCACGCCGACGCGCTGCGCGGCGGTCAGCGCCGCGGGCCGCGCCGGCGCGGGCCGCGCCCGGCGCGTGGCGCGGGCTCGGGCGCTGCGCCGGGGCCGAGGTCCCCGAAGTCCTCGGCGATCTCGGCGGCGAAGGCGTCCTCGAAGGAGACCCGGCGCACCCCCTCGGGGGTCGGTGCCTCGGCGCCCGGCGAGGGCGGCGGGCCGCCGACGAGCGAGAGCGAGACCTTCCCCTGCGGGTCGATGTCGTTCACGACCACCTGCACGGTCTGGCCGAGCTCGAGCACGTCCTCGACGCGCTCGACGCGTCGGCCGGCGCCGAGACGGGAGATGTGGAGGAGCCCGTCGCGGCCCGGCAGGATGGAGACGAAGGCGCCGAACTTCGTGATGTTCACGACCCGGCCCTCGTAGGTCTTGCCGACCTCCGGGGTCGGGGGCTCGAGGATGAGCTCGATGCGCCGGCGGGCCTCGTCCACCGCCGCGGCGTCCTTCGCCCCGATCGTGACGCGCCCGACGCCGCCGTCCTCGTCGACGGCGATGTCGGTGCCGGTCTCCTGCTGGAGGGCGTTGATGACCTTGCCCTTCGGGCCGATGACCTCCCCGATCTTGTCGAGGGGGATCTCGAAGGTGAGGATCTTCGGCGCGTTCGGGCGCACGGAGGGCCTCGGCTCGGCGATCGCCTGCGCCATCGCGTCGAGGACGACGAGGCGGGCCTCGCGGGCCTGGGTGAGCGCCTCGGCGAGCACCTGCGAGGGCAGGCCATCGATCTTCGTGTCGAGCTGGAGCGCCGTCACGACGTCGCGCGTCCCGGCGACCTTGAAGTCCATGTCACCGAAGGCGTCCTCGGCGCCGAGGATGTCGGTCAGGGTGACGTAGCGGCCCTCGGCGTGGACGAGGCCCATCGCGATGCCGCCGACGGGCTCGCGAATCGGCACGCCGGCGTCCATGAGCGAGAGGCTGGAGGCGCACACGGAGGCCATCGACGTCGAGCCGTTCGAGGAGAGCACCTCGGAGACGAGCCGGAGCGTGTAGGGGAACTCCTCGGCGGGCGGCACGACCGGGAGCACGGCCCGCTCGGCGAGCAGGCCGTGGCCGATCTCGCGGCGCTTCGGGCCGCGCATGAAGCCCACCTCGCCCGTCGAGAAGGGTGGGAAGTTGTAGTGGTGCAGGTAGCGCTTCGTCTCGTCGACGCCGATCGTGTCGAGCAGCTGGTTCATGCGCGGCATGCCGAGCGTGGCGAAGTTGAGCACCTGTGTCTCGCCCCGCTGGAAGAGCGCCGAGCCGTGGGCGGTCGGGATGAGCCCGACCGCCGCGGTGAGCGGCCGGATGTCTCGCGGGCCGCGGCCGTCGATGCGCACCGCCTCCTCGACGATGCGCCGCCGCACGAGGGCCTTCGTGTGGGCGCGGATGGCGGCCCGCACCTCGCGCTCGTCGTGGCTCGGCACGAGCGCCGCCACGATCTCCTCGGCTGCCGCGTCGAGCGCGGCGGCGCGTTCCGCCTTCGTCGTGTGGGCGTTCGCCTCCTCGAGCTTCGCGCCGCCGACGGCGACGACGGCCTCGAGGACCTCGGGCCGGTAGTCGACGAAGAGGGTGTAGGGGATCGGCGGCTTGGCGCCCGCGACGCGCACGAGCTCGCGCTGCAGCTCGATCGCCTCGCGGATCCACGCCTTCGCGGCCTCGAGGCCGGACGCGATGACCTCCTCGGTCACCTTCGGCGCCCCGGCGTCGTAGTACTCGAAGGAGCGCTCCGTCCCGCCGGCCTCGACCATCATGATCGCGATCTCGGCGTCCTCGGAGGTGCCGAGCGCCCGGCCGGCGACGACGAGCTCGAAGGTCGAGGCGTCGCCCTCCTGGTAGGTGGGGTGGGGGATCCAGGTCCCCTCCGTCGTGTAGGCGAGGCGCACGGCCCCGATCGGCCCGTCGAAGGGGATCCCCGAGACCATGAGGGCGGCCGAGGCGCCGTTGATCGCCACGACGTCGTGCGGATTCTGCTGGTCGGCGCCGAAGACGGTGGCGACGACGTGGACCTCGTTGCGGAAGCCGTCGGGGAACGACGGGCGCAGCGGCCGGTCGATGAGCCGGGCGATGAGGATCGCCTGGTCGCTCGCCCGGCCCTCGCGCCGGAAGAACGAGCCGGGCACCTTGCCCGCCGCGTACATGCGCTCCTCGACGTCGACGGTGAGGGGGAAGAAGTCGATCCCCTCCCGCACCTTGCGCGCCGCGGTGGCGGTGACGAGGACGACCGTGTCGCCGATGCGGGCGAGCACGGCGCCGTCGGCCTGCTGGGCGAGGCGTCCCGTCTCGAGGGACAGGCTGCGGTCGGTCCCCGTGATGGGGCGGGATACGGTGATGGCGTCGGCCATGTCACTCCTCGGTTCGAGGCGCCCGGCCCGGCCAGTTCCCAGTCGTCGCGCTCCCGCGAGCGAGGACGCGGCGACTGGCAGCTGGCGCCCGCGGGCGCCGTATGTCCGCCGGGCAGCGCCCGGCAGGCCGCCGGGCTCTCCGGCGGCCGACCCCGCCTAGCGGCGGATGCCGAGCCGGGCGATGAGCGCCCGGTAGCGCTCGACGTCGTTCGCCCGCACGTAGTCGAGCAGGCGGCGCCGACGCCCGATGAGCTTCATGAGGCCGCGGCGCGTGTGGTGGTCGCCGCGGTGGACCTTGAGGTGCTCGGTCAGGTGGTTGATGCGATCGGTCAGCAGGGCCACCTGGACCTCGGGCGAGCCCGTGTCGGTCTCGTGGAGCCGGTGCTCGGCGATCGTCGCCGTCTTGTCGGGCATGCGTGGCGCGAACCTTCGCTGCTCTCCGCCGGCGCTTCGCACGCGCCGGGCTGGCGGGTCCGGTCCGGCGGGTGCCGGGCCGGGCCGGCTCGGCCGGCGAGACGAGGTTAGCAGCTCGGAGGCCGGCGCCCCTCAGATGCGCACGGGGTCGACCTCGACGCGGACCTTCGGCGCGGGCAGCCCGGCGGCCGCGAGCGCGTCGGCGAGGCGGCGCGCGTCGCGGGCACGCACGAGGTGGCGGCCGCCGGCCAGCGGGGCCACCTCGACGTCGCCGTCGGCCGACAGCCTGGGGAGCACCTCGGACGCGCCCTCGCCGCCGACGACGGCGAGGGCGCGCGCCGGCGGCAGCTCGAGCAGCTCGCGCCGGGCCAGCTCCGGCCCGGCGAGCAGGCCGGGATCCGCGTGGACGGCTGCCCGCACGACCTCGTGGGCGGCGAGGCGCGTCTGGACGACGAGGCGGCCCGGCGCCCGCCCGCCGGCTGCCGGCGCCCGGCGCGCGCCGACGAGGCGAGCCCCGAGGGCGAGGAGGGCGAGCGCCTGCTCGCTGGCGCGAAGGCGCGGGGCGAGCAGCTCCTGGTCGAAGTCGAGGTAGACGACGAGCGACGCGGCTCGCACCCGGTGCAAGACGGCCTCGGTGCCGACGAGCAGGCCGGCGGGCGCCGCGCGCTCGAGCGGCTGCGCGGCCGAGGAGACCTCGACGGCCGGCTCGCCCACGAGCGCGGCGAGCTCCTCGGCGGCGCGCGCGACCCCCTGCCGCAGGGTGCGCAGACGGCCGGCGCCGCAGGCGGCGCACACCGCGGGGCGCGCGCGGCCGCAGCGCGGGCACGAGAGGGCCGCCTCGAGCGGCGCCGGGCGGGCGCGCGCCTCCTCGAGCGCGCCGGAGCAGGCCTCGCAGGTGGCGAGGGCGCCGCAGGCGGCGCACGCGAGCAGCCGGGCCCGGCCGGTGCGGTTGAGGACGCACACGACCGGCAGCGCCGGCTCGGCGCGGCGGGCGAAGCGCACGATCGAGGCGAGGCGCGGCGCGTACAGGCCCGAGCGCGGGTCGTCCTGGCGGCGGTCGAGCACCTCGACCGGCGGCCAGCCCGCCCGCTCGGCGCGGCGCGAGACGGTGACGAGGGGGTGCTCGGCGAGCTGCTCGAGCGGGGGGGTGGGCGAGACGAGGAGGAGGCCGGCGCCGGCCGCCTCGGCGCGGCGCGCCGCGAGGACGGTCGCGTTCCAGGTCGGCGCGCGCTGCTCGGCGTAGGCCTGGGCGTGGGCGTCGAGCACGAGGATGCCGCCGAGCCGCTCGACCGGCGCGAGCACCGCCTGGCGGGTGCCGACGACGACGCGTCCCCCGGCCGCGGCGAGCGCCCAGTCCTCCGGGAGGGCGGCGACCTCGATCCCCCGGCGGCGGAGCGCCTGCCCGAGCGCCGCGACGTCGCGCCGCTCCGGGCACAGCACGACGAGGTCGCCGCGCTCGCGCCACGCCGCGTGGGCGGCGGTGACGAGTCCGACGCGCGGCGCGGCGGGCGGGAGGCGGAGCACGGCCCGGCCGGCCCGCAGGGCGCGAGCGAAGGCGTCGGCGAGCTCGGCCTCCGGCGCGGACGAGGAGGACGGGCGCGCCGACGCCTGCGCCGGCAGGGCGCGCACGACCCGCTCCGGCGACGCTGCCACGAGGAGGGGCCGCAGCCGGCCGGCGTAGCGCCAGGCGGCGAAGCGGGCGAGCTCGACGACGGCGGGGGGCGGCCCGAGCGAGACGACCTCGAGGACCTCCCGCAGCGCGACGTCCTCGCCGGCCGGCGGGTCGAGGTCGACGACCCAGCCGCGCGCCCTGCCCGAGCGCAGCGGGACGCGCACGATGGTCCCGATCCGCACCGCCTCGGCGTGCTCGCTCGCGAGCGCGTAGTGCAGGATGCGCTCGACGCCGGTGAGGTCGACGAGGACGGCGACGCGCCGGGGCGCGGGCGCGCCGCCTACAGGCCGAGGACGCGCCGCAGCCCCTCGACGCGGCTGGTCTCCTCCCAGGTGAACTCCTTCTCGGGGCGGCCGAAGTGCCCGTAGGCGGCGGTGCGCCGGTAGATGGGGCGGAGCAGGTCGAGGTCGCGGATGATCGCCGCGGGGCGCAGGTCGAAGACCTCGTCGACCGCCCGGGCGATCGCCTCGGGGTCGACGACCGCCGTGCCGAAGGTCTCCACCATCACCGAGATCGGCCGCGCCACGCCGATGGCGTAGGCCACCTGGACCTCGCAGCGGCGCGCGGCGCCCGAGGCGACGACGTTCTTCGCCACCCAGCGCGCCGCGTACGCGCCGGAGCGGTCGACCTTCGAGGGGTCCTTGCCGGAGAACGCCCCCCCGCCGTGGCGCGCCGCGCCGCCGTAGGTGTCGACGATGATCTTGCGGCCGGTGAGCCCGGCGTCCGCGCGCGGGCCGCCGAGCTCGAAGCGGCCGGTCGGGTTCGTGAGGATGCGCAGGTGGCTCGTGTCGAGCTCCGGCGGGAGCAGCGGCCGGATGACGTGGTCGGTGAGGTCGGGCATGAGCAGGGTCTCGTGGTCGATGCCCGGCTTGTGCTGGGTGGAGATGAGCACCGTGTCGAGGGCGACGGGACGGCCGTCCTCGTAGCGCACCGAGACCTGCGTCTTGCCGTCGGGCCGCAGGTAGGGGAGGATGCCCGCCCGGCGGACCTCCGACAGGCGCTGGGCGAGGCGGTGCGCCAGCCAGATCGGCAGCGGCATGAGGTCGGGGGTCTCGTCGCAGGCGTAGCCGAACATCATCCCCTGGTCGCCCGCCCCCTGGGAGGACAGGGCGTCCTCGCCGGCGGCGCCGCTTCGCGCCTCGAGGGCGCGCGACACGCCGCAGTCGATGTCCGGGGACTGCTCGCCGATCGCGACGATGACGCCGCAGGTCCTGCCGTCGAAGCCGTACTCCTCCCGGTCGTAGCCGATGTCGCAGATGGTGTCCCGCACGATGCGCGGGATCTCGACGTAGCTCGAGGTGGTGATCTCGCCCGCCACGCACACGAGGCCGGTCGTGAGCAGCGTCTCGCAGGCGACCCGGCCCCGCGGGTCCTCCGCCAGGATGGCGTCGAGGACCGCGTCGGAGATCTGGTCCGCCATCTTGTCCGGGTGGCCCTCGGTGACCGACTCGGACGTGAAGGTGTAGCTGCTCACTCGCCTGCTCCTTGCGCTTCGTCGGTTCGCCTCGCCGCGCCGCTCGGCGCCCCACGCGCCGCGGCGCGCGCGCGGGCGGCGAGGGCGGCGTCGAGCACCGCGCCCGCGATCGTACGCTTCGGCGCGAGGGGGACCTCGGTTCGCTCCCCCCAGGCGGTGAGGATGGTCACCTCGTTCGTCTCGTGGGCGAAGCCGACGCCTGGGCGCGAGACGTCGTTCCACACGATGACGTCGATGCCCTTGGCAGCGAGCTTCGCCTCGGCCTCCTCGAGGCCACCGCCGGTCTCGGCGGCGAACCCGACGAGCACCTGACGGGGGCGCCGGCGCGAGGCGAGGAGGCCGAGGACGTCGGGCGTCGCCTCGAGCTCGAGCACCGGCGGCCCGTCGCGCCGCTTCAGCTTGCGCGGGGCGGGGCTCGCCGGCCGGAAGTCGGCGACCGCGGCCGCCATCACGACGACGTCGGCGAGCGGCGCCGCCTGCGCCACGGCCTCGGCGAGCTCGGCCGCCGTCTCGACGCGCACGACCTCGACGCCGCTCGGCGGTTCGAGCTCGCTCGCCGTGACGAGGGTGACGCGCGCGCCGCGCGCCGCGGCGACCTCGGCGAGGGCGTGGCCCTGGCGGCCGGAGGAGCGGTTGGCGAGGTAGCGGACCGGGTCGATCGGCTCGCGGGTCCCGCCGGCCGTGACGAGGACGCGCAGCCCCGAGAGGTCGCGCCGGGCCGCCAGCAGGCGCTCGGCGGCCTCGAGGATCGCCTCGAGGCGGGCCAGCCGGCCCTCGCCGACGTCGCCGCCGGCCAGCCGGCCGTGCTCGGGGCCGACGACCGTCACCCCCCGCCGCTGGAGCGTGGCGAGGTTCTCCTGGACGGCGGGGTGCCGCCACATCTCGGCGTGCATCGCGGGGCAGACGAGGACGGGGGCGGGTGTCGCGAGCAGCGTCGCCGTGAGCAGGTCCGAGGAGATCCCCGCGGCGTACGAGCCGAGCAGCCGGGCGGTCGCCGGCGCGACGACGACGAGGTCGGCGGCTCTGCCGAGGCGGGTGTGCGGGATCGCCTCGTCGCCGCCGAACAGCTCGGTGCGCGCCGGCTCGGAGGCGAGCGCCGAGAAGGTGGCGGCGCCGACGAAGCGGGTCGCCGCGCGGGTGAGGACGGGCGCGACGTGGGCGCCGGCGTCGACGAGGCGACGGCACAGCTCGACGGCCTTGTAGGCGGCGATGCCGCCGCTCACCCCGAGGACGACGAAGGCGCCCGACAGCCCGACCGGGCGCGAGCGCGCCTCGGGGTCCACCGGCGCCGCCTCGGCGGGCTCGGCGCCTAGGAGGCCGGCTCGGCGCCGGCCCCGTCCTCGGACGAGGACAGCCCGTCGCCCGCCGGGTCCGCCTCGGGCTCGGGGAACCGGGCGCGCACCTTCGAGGCGGCGATCTCCTCGAGCGCGATGGACAGGGGCTTGCGGGCGATCGACGCCACCTGCGGCGGGACGATGGCGCCGAGGCCCTCGCCGAGCTGGTTGAAGTAGGAGTTGATCTGACGGCCGCGCTTGGCGGCGAGGCTCACGAGGGTGAACTTCGAGTCGACCTTGTCGAGCAGCTCCTCGATCGGCGGCTCGGTCAGGGTGCTGCGCAGCTCCGGCATCTCGCTCCTCGTGGCACGGCGGCAGGTCGAGCAGCGCGCGCCCTCACGCGCCGGCTCGCGCCCTCGCCACTATAGCCCTGAGCTCGGCGAGCGCCCGGTCGACGTCGTCGTTCACGACGACGTAGTCGGCGAGCCGCTCCCCCGCCTCGACCTCCCGCCCGGCGAGCTCGAGGCGGCGCCGCACGTGGGCCTCGTCGTCGCCGCGGGCCCGCAGCCGCCGGGCCTGCTCCTCGGGGGACGGCGGCAGCACGAGGATGCAGACGACGTCCTTGCAGCGCTCGACGACCTGGGCCGCGCCCTGGACGTCGATCTCGAGCACGACGTCGCAGCCCGCGGGCGGCTCGGGCGTCGGCGTCCCGTAGTAGTGGTCGAGGACGGTCGCCCACTCGAGGAAGCCCCCCGCCTTCGCCTTGGCGAGGAAGCGCTCCCGGTCGACGAAGACGTAGGCGTCCTCGGGCTCGCCCGGGCGCCTCGGACGCGTCGTCCACGAGCGTGACAGCCACAGGCGCTCGTCGCTAGCGACGAGGCGCTCGACGAGCGTCCCCTTGCCGGCCCCGCCGGGGCCGGACAGGACGAAGATCAGGGCCGCTCGACGGCCTCGAGCAGCTGGTCGCGCTGCTTCGCGCCGAGGCCCTGCAGCCGGCGCGTCTCGCTGATGCCGACCTGCTCCATCAGCCGGCGCGCCTTCACCTTCCCGGTCCCCGGGAGGGACTCGAGGACGGAGAGGACCTTCATCTTCCCGACGGTCTCGTCGGTGCCCGCCTTCGCGAGCAGGTCCTTCAGGTGGACCCTGCCGGTCTTCAGGTGGTCCTTCAGCTCGGCGCGCGCCTTGCGGGCCTGCGCCGCCTTGTCGAGGGCGGCCTTGCGCTGTTCGGGTGTGAGCGTGGGAGGTTGGGGCATGAGTCGGTACCATAGCGCGCCCGCGCCCGCCGCCACCACGGCGCGCGACGCCGCGCCCCTGGTCGGAGCCGACGCCGGCGGACGGCGTTGCATACTGGGCCCCGTGGCCGGCCTCGCTCGCGCCCTCGCCTGCGCAGCGCTCGGCCTCGCCGCGACCGGCGCGCCGCTGCTCGAGCGCGCGCCGACCCCCTACCCCCTGCCGGCACCGCCGGTCGACCCGCCCCCGTGCACGACGCCCCCGCCGGGGCCGCCGCCGCGGCCGCTGCCGCCGCCGGCGGTCCCCGAGGCCTCCGTGCCGGTGCCGGCCCGGCCGGGCCCGCGCCGCGTCTCCCTCGACGCCGTCGCGGGCAAGGGGATCTGGGTGACGGACTTCCCCGGGGACCGCGTCGACGCGGCCCGTCTCGTCGCGCTGGCCCGCCGGGCCCGCCTCAACGCCCTCTACGTGCGCACCGGCAGCACGCACGACGGCTTCTACGGCGGCCGCCTCCTCGCGGCTCTCGTCCCCCTCGCCCACCGGGCGCATCTGCGCGTGATCGCGTGGGACTTCCCGACGCTGTCGAACCCCGCGGCGGACGCGGCGCGCGCCGCCGACGCGCTGCGCGCCGGCGCGGACGCCTTCAGCCCCGACATCGAGGAGGCACCGGAGGGCACCTACCTCACGGCCCGGCGCGTCGCCTCCTACCTCTCGCTCGTGCGCCGCGACGCCGGCAGCCGCCCCGTCGTCGCCACCGTCCCGCGCCCGACGAGCCCGTCGCTCGCCGCCAGCCCCTACCCCTACCGCGCCGAGGCGCCGTACGTCGACGCCTTCGCCCCGATGGTCTACTGGTCGTGCACCGAGCCGGGGCTCGCCGCGTCGATCGCGGTCGCCGCGCTCTCGCGCCTGCGACCGGTCGTTCCGATCGGCCAGGACTACGACATGGGGAGCGAGGGCGGGCCGCCCGGCCTCCCCTCGGGCGCCGAGGTCTGGCGCTTCGTCGACGCCGCCCGCCGCGCCGGCGCGATCGGCGTCAGCCTCTACGACCTCGAGTCCGGCGGCCCCGTCCAGCTCGCCGCCCTGCGCGCCTACCCCTGGGCGCGGGTGCGGCCGAGCAGGCGCCCGTAGGGCGAGGCGGGCACCGCCTCACGAGGCGAGCGCGGCGACGAGCGCCTCGGCCGCGGCGAGCGGGTCGGGGGCCTGCGTCACGGCGCGTCCGACGACGAGGAGGTCGGCGCCGGCGGCGAGCGCCTCGGCGGGCGCCGCCGAGCGCGCCTGGTCGTGGCGCTCGCCGCCGGGTAGGCGGATCCCCGGGACGCAGGCGAGGAGGCCGGGGGCGGCCGCCCGCACCCCCGGGAGGTCCCCGGCCGCGCAGACGACGCCGCGGCAGCCGGCGCGCGCCGCGAGGGCGGCGCGCTCGGCGGCGAGGCCCGGGGCCGGCCCCTCGCTCGTGAGCACCGTGACCGCCAGCGCCGCGCCCGGCACGCCCGACGCCGCCGCGCCCTCCGCCAGGCCCGCCACGCCCGCCTCGAGCATCGCCGCGCCCCCCGCGGCGTGCAGCGTGAGGTAGCTCGCGCCCAGCCGTCCCGCCACGCGCGCGGCTCGCCCCACCGTCGTCGGGATGTCGTGCAGCTTGAGGTCGAGGAAGACCTCGTAGCCGAGGCTGGCGAGCGGCGCCAGGGCGGCGGGGCCCACGGCGCCGAACAGCTCGAGGCCGACCTTGGCCACGCCGAAGTAGGCGACGAGGGGGCGCGCGAGGGCGAGCGCCGCCTCGAGGGCCGCGCAGTCGAGGGCGAGGACGAGGCGCCGGCGCAGCGCCGGGCCGGGCTCAGCCACCGCCAGCCCCGACGAGCTCGGCGACGCGCCGCACGGCGCGAGCGGCGCACCACCGCTCGAGCTCGCCGACGAGCCGGAAGGCCGCCCGCGGGTCGACGAAGGTCGCCGTGCCGACCTGGACCGCCGAGGCGCCCGCGAGGAGCAGCTCCACGGCGTCCTCGGCCGTGAAGACGCCGCCGACGCCGACGATGGCGAGCTCGGGGAGCGCGCCGTGCACGTCGTGGACGGCGCGCACGGCGATCGGGTGCAGCGCGCGCCCCGACACGCCGCCCCCGCCGGCGCCGAGGGCGAAGCGCCGCGTCTGGGGATCGATCGCCATGCCGAACGCCGTGTTGACGAGGGTGACCGCCTGCGCGCCCGCCTGCGCGGCGGCCTCGGCCACGGCGACGAGGTCGGCGACGTTCGGCGAGAGCTTGGCCCACACCGGACGCCCGCAGGCCGCCACCGCCTCGACGGCGCGGGCCGTCGCGCCCGGCGACGCGCCGAAGAGCGCGTGGCGCTCCTCGACGTTCGGGCACGAGACGTTGACCTCGACGGCGACGACGCACGCCGGCGCGCCCGAGAGCAGCTCGCCGGCGCGCGCGTAGTCGTCGACCGACCGTCCCCACACGCTCGCCACGACGCGTGCCCCGCAGCGCTCGAGCGCCGGCAGCTCCTCGTCGAGCCACGCCGCGATCCCCGGACCGGCGAGCCCGACGCTGTTCAGCATGTAGCCCGGTCGGCCGGCGACCCTCGGCGGGCCGTTGCCCGGCCAGGGGTAGGCAGCGAGGGACTTCACGACGTGGGCGCCGAGCGCGGCGAGGTCGAAGTAGGCGGCGAGCTCCGCCCCGAGCCCGGCGGTGCCCGACGCCGTCATCACCGGGTTGGGGAGCAGGAGGGCGCCGACCCTCGTCGACAGGTCGACCGGCCGACTGCTCACGTGCCGTGCAGCTCCTGGAGGCTGCGCACCTCGAGGCCGAGGCGGGCCCAGTCGGCGATGCCCGCGGCGGCCGCCCGGGCGGCGGCGACGGTCGTGAGGATCGGGACCCCGTGCGCCGAGGCCGCGCGCCGGATGTAGGCGCCGTCGGCGCGCGGGCCGCGCCCTCGCGGGGTGTTCACGACGAGGTGGACGGCACCGCTCGAGATGAGCTCGAGCGCGTCGACCCCCTCCCCGTCGCGCCGGGGCTCCCCGAGCTTGGCGACGCGCGTCGCGACGGGGAGGCCGGCGGCCTCGAGCGCCGCCGCGGTGCCGCTCGTCGCCGCCAGGCTGAAGCCGAGCTCGACGAACGAGCGCGCCGCCTCGATGCCCGCCGGCTTGTCGCGGTCCGCGAGCGAGAGGAAGACGGCGCCTTCGCTCGGCAGCGCGTTGCCCGCCGCGATCTGGCTCTTGGCGAAGGCGAGGCCGAAGGTCGAGGCCACGCCCATCACCTCCCCCGTCGAGCGCATCTCCGGGCCCAAGAGCGCGTCCACGCCCGGGAAGCGGTCGAAGGGGAGCACGGCCTCCTTCACGCTCACGTGGGCGCCACGCGCCGGCCGCCGCAGCAGGCCCTCCCTGCGCAGCTCGTCCAAGGTGGCGCCGAGGATCACCCGGGCGGCGACCTTGGCGAGGGGCACCCCGGTCGCCTTGGCGACGAACGGCACCGTGCGCGAGGCGCGAGGGTTCGCCTCGAGCACGAACACCTGCCCCTGCTTCACCGCGTACTGGACGTTGATCGGACCCCGCACGTCGAGCGCGGCGGCGATCTCGGCCGTGTGGCGCTCGAGCGCGGCGACGGTCTCGCGATCGAGCGTCGGCGGCGGGATGGCGCATGCCGAGTCGCCCGAGTGCACGCCGGCCTCCTCGACGTGCTCGAGCACGCCGCCGATCAGGACCTCCCCCGCGCCGTCGCGCACCGCGTCGACGTCCACCTCGATGGCGTCCTCGAGGAAGCGGTCGATGAGCACCGGCCGCTCCGCCGACAGCCCGCCCTCGCGCCCGAGCGAGCCGGCCGGCGCGCCGCCCGAGAAGGCGGCCAGCTCGGCCATCGCGCGCGCGAGGTCCTCGTCGTCGTAGACGATCTCCATGGCGCGCCCGCCGAGCACGTAGCTCGGCCGGACGAGCGCCGGGTAGCCGATGCGCGCCACGACGGCGCGGGCCTGCTCGAGGGTGCGCGCCGTGCCCCCGGGTGGCTGGGGGATGCCGAGGCGGGCGCACAGCGCCGCCCAGCGCTCGCGGTCCTCGGCGAGGTCGATCGAGGCCGGCGAGGTGCCGAGCACGACGCCCTCGGGGAGCCGCCCGGCGAGCTTGAGCGGCGTCTGGCCGCCGAGCGAGACGATGACGCCCACGACGCCGCCTGCGCCCGCCGCCGCCTCCGCCTCGAGGACGGCCGCCACGTCCTCCTCGGTGATCGGCTCGAAGTAGAGGCGGTCGGAGGTGTCGTAGTCGGTCGACACCGTCTCGGGGTTGCAGTTCACCATCACCGTCTCGAACCCTGCCTCGCGCAGCGCGAGCGAGGCGTGCACGCAGCAGTAGTCGAACTCGATCCCCTGGCCGATGCGGTTCGGGCCGGCGCCGAGGATGACGACGCGTGGCCGTCGGGCCGGACGGACCTCGGACTCGTCCTCGAAGGTCGAGTAGTAGTAGGGGGTGTCGGCGGCGAACTCGGCGCCGCAGGTGTCCACGGTCTTGAAGGTCGCCTCAACGCCCGCGGCCCTGCGCGCGGCGCGCACCTCCGCCTCCGGGCGCCCGAGGAGGTGGGCGACCTGGGCGTCGGCGAAGCCGAGGCGCTTCAGGCGGCGCCAGTCGCCGCGCCCGATCGCGGCGAGGGCGGCGTCGCCCTGCTCGGCCGCGAGCGCCTCGAGGCGGCGCCGCTCGAGCACGATCTCCTCGAGGCGCTCGAGGAACCACGGGTCGATCCCCGTCACCTCGGCGAGGCGCGCCACGCTCACGCCGCGGCGCAGCGCCGCCTCGAGCTGGAACGGCCGCTCGGGGGTGGCGACGGCGGCGAGCTCGAGGAGCTCGTCGGTGGCGAACGCCTCGTAGGCGGCCTCGGCGGGGTCGGCGTTCAGGCCGAGCCGGCCCCGCTCGAGGGCGCGCAGCGCCTTCTGCAGCGACTCGGGGAAGGTCCGCCCGATCGCCATCGCCTCGCCGACGGACTGCATGCGCGTCCCCAGGCGGTCCGGGGTCCCCGGCAGCTTCTCGAAGGCCCAGCGGGGGACCTTCGTCACGACGTAGTCGATCGTCGGCTCGAAGCTCGCCGGGGTCGCCCCGGTGATGTCGTTCGCGATCTCGTCGAGCGTGTAGCCGACCGCGAGGCGCGCGGCGATCTTCGCGATCGGGAACCCGGTCGCCTTCGAGGCGAGCGCGGACGAGCGCGACACCCGCGGGTTCATCTCGATGACGAGCTGCTCGCCGCTTCGCGGATCGAGGGCGAACTGGATGTTCGAGCCGCCGGTCTCGACGCCGACCCGCCGGATGCACGCGAACGCGGCGTCGCGCATCGCCTGGTACTCGACGTCCGAGAGCGTCTGGGCCGGCGCGACCGTGATCGAGTCGCCGGTGTGCACCCCCATCGGGTCGAAGTTCTCGATCGAGCAGACGACGACGCAGTTGTCGGCGCGGTCGCGCATCACCTCGAGCTCGAACTCCTTCCAGCCGGCGATGGAGCGCTCGACGAGGATCTCGCCGACCGGGCTCGCGGCGAGCCCGTCGGCCGCCAAGGACGCGAGGGCGTCCCGGTCGGCGGCGATCCCCGTCCCGCGCCCGCCGAGGATGTACGACGGGCGGACCATCACCGGGTAGCCGATCGACTCGCCGACCGCGAGGGCCTCCTCGAGGCTGTGCGCGAAGCCCGAGGCCGGCACCTTGAGGCCGATCTCGGTCATCGCGGCCTTGAACCGCTCGCGGTCCTCAGCGGTCGCGATCGCCTCCGTGTTCGCCCCGATGAGCTCGACGCCGAGGCCCGCGAGCACGCCCGAGCGCGCCAGCGCCATCGCCAGGTTGAGCGCCGTCTGGCCGCCCATCGTCGGCAGGACGGCGTCGGGCCGCTCGCGCTCGATGACAGCGGCGACGACCTCGGCGCTGAGCGGCTCGACGTAGGTCGCGTCGGCGAGCTCCGGGTCGGTCATGATCGTCGCCGGGTTCGAGTTGACGAGGACGACGCGGTACCCCTCGGCGCGAAGCGCCCGGCAGGCCTGCGCCCCCGAGTAGTCGAACTCGCAGGCCTGGCCGATGACGATCGGGCCGGAGCCGATGACGAGGATCGACGACAGGTCGTCGCGCCGGGGCATCAGCTCGCCGCGTCCCGTCGCCCGCGGCGGTGGGTTGCCATGAGCCGCCTGAACTCGTCGAACAGGTAGCGCGCGTCGTGGGGGCCGGGACCGGCCTCCGGGTGGTACTGCACGGAGAAGGCGGGCACGTCCTCGCAGGCGAGCCCCTCGATGACGCCGTCGTTCAGGTTGACGTGCGTCACGCGCGCCCCCTCGACGCTGCCCTCGGCGACCGCGAAGCCGTGGTTCTGGCTCGTGATCTCGACGGTCCCGGTCTCGAGGCGGCGGACCGGGTGGTTCGCCCCGTGGTGGCCGAAGCGCAGCTTGTAGGTCGTCCCGCCGAGCGCGCCGGCGAGCAGCTGGTGGCCGAGGCAGATGCCGAAGAGGGGCACCGCGCCGAGGAGCTTGCGGACCTCGGCGACGATGTCGCCGAGCGCGGCGGGGTCGCCCGGACCGTTCGAGAGGAAGACGCCGTCGGGCCGCCGCTCGAGCACCTCGCCGGCGGGGGTGCGCGCCGGGACGACCTCGACGGCGGCGAAGGCCGACAGGCAGCGCAGCATCGTCGCCTTGACCCCGAAGTCGTACGCGACGACGCGCCACGGCCCGCCGGGGACGACGTAGGGGGCGGGGGTGGTGACGGCACCGACGAGGTCGGCGCCGGTCGTGCCCGGCTCGGCACGCGCCGCCGCGGCGAGCTCGGCCTCGCCGAGCGTGCCGAAGGCGCAGCCCATCGCGCCCGCCTCGCGCACGTGGCGGGTGAGCCGCCGGGTGTCCACGCCGGTCAGCCCCCCGAGGCCGTTGCGGGCGAGGAAGGACTCGAGGTCCTCCTCGGCGCGCCAGCTGCTCGGGCGCGCCGCCAGCTCGCGCACGACGACGCCGCGCGCCGCGGGCCGGCGCGCCTCGTCGTCGTGGCGGTTCACGCCGTAGTTGCCGATGTGGGGGTAGGTGAAGGCGATCACCTGCCCGGCGTAGGAGGGATCGGTGATGATCTCCTGGTAGCCGCACATCGCGGTGTTGAAGACGAGCTCCCCCGTGGCGACGGCGAGCGCTCCCGTGGCGAGCGCGCCGATCGCCTCGCCCTCGAAGGTGGTCCCGTCCGCGAGCACGAGGAGGGCGGCCGGTCGCTCCCGGCGCGCGCCGCTCACCGCTGCGCCTCCCCGTCGACGACCACGGCCTCCCCCGCCACGACGGTGTGGCGGACCCGCCCGGTGAGCCGGCGGCCGGCGAAGGGCGTGTTGCGCGACCGGCTGGCGAGCGCCCGCGGGTCGACGACCCAGGTCGCCGACGGGTCGAAGACGCACAGGTGCGCCGGACGCCCGGCGGCCACCGGGCCGCCGTGGCCCGGTAGGCCGGCGATGCGCGCCGGGTGCGCGCTCAGGCGGGCGAAGAGGGCGCCGGGCGTGAGCAGCGGCGCCTCGGAGGCGCACAGCTCGCTGTGGCAGAGCGCGAGCGCCGTCTCGAGGCCGAGCATGCCCGGCGGGGCGGTCTCGAGCGGCTCGTCCTTCGCCTCGGGCGGGTGCGGGGCGTGGTCCGTCGCCACCGCGTCGACGACGCCGCTCGCGAGCGCCTCGCGCAGCGCCGCGACGTCCGCGTCCTCCCGCAGGGGCGGGTTCACCTTGAAGACGGGGTCGAAGCTCGCGAGGGCGGCGTCGGTGAGGACGAGGTGGTGCGGCGTCGCCTCGGCGGTGACCGGGAGGCCCTCGGCCTTCGCCGCGGCGACGAGCGCGACCGCGGCGCGCGTCGACAGGTGCAGGAGGTGCAGCCGGGCGCCGGTGAGCCGGACGAGGGCGAGGTCTCGCGCCACCATCGCGGACTCGGCGAGCGCCGGCTGGCCCGGGACCCCGAGGCGGCTCGACCAGGCTCCCTCGTGCATGAGTCCGCCCGCCGCGAGCGCCTCGTCCTCGCAGTGCTGGGCGAGCACGACGCCGAGGTCGGAGGCGTACTCGAGGGCGCGCCGCATCAGCCCGGCGTCCTGGACGCCGCGGCCGTCGTCGGTGAACAGACGCACGCCGAGCGCCGCCATCTCCGCGAGCGGGGCGAGGCGCTCGCCGCGCCGGCCGACGGTGATCGCCCCGGCCACGGCCACCTCCACGCAGGCGCCGCGGCCGAGCGCCAGGACGTCGCGCGCCACCGAGGCGGAGTCGATCGCCGGCTCGGTGTTCGGCATCGCGACGACCGCGCTGTAGCCGCCGAGGGCGGCGGCCCGGGCGCCGGTCTCGACCGTCTCGGCGACCTCGCCGCCCGGCTCGCGCAGGTGCGCGTGGAGGTCGACGAGGCCGGGCGCGACGTAGCAGCCCGACGCGTCCAACGTGCGCGCCCCGCGCGGCGCCTCGATCGCCGGGGCGACCTCGCGCACGAGCCCGCCCTCGACGAGCACGTCGGCCCGCCGCTCCCCCCGCTCGTCCACGACGGTCCCGCCGCGCACGACGAGCGTCGCCGCGCCCCTAGCCACGGCCGGAGCGCGCGGCGCGCGCGCCGGCGCGCGCCTCGCCGACGGCCGGCTGGGCGAGGAGGAGGAAGAGGACGGCCATGCGCACCGCCACGCCGTTCCGCACCTGGCGGGTGACGAGGGACATCGGGGACGCGGCGACCTCGGCGTCGATCTCGACGCCCCGGTTCAGCGGCCCGGGGTGCAGCACGAGCGCGCCGGGGCGCAGGCGCGCGGCGCGGCGCGTGCTCAGGCCGAAGCGCTGCGCGTACTCCCGCAGCGAGGGCAGGAGGTCGCCGCGCATGCGCTCGAGCTGCAGGCGCAGGAGGTAGACGACGTCGAGGTCCTCGAGCACGGCGTCGAGGTCGTGGCTCGTCGACACCGGCCAGCCCTCGAGGGAGGGCGGGAGCAGCGTCGAGGGCCCGACGAGGACGACCTCTGCGCCGAGCAGGGAGAAGGCGGCGACGTCCGAGCGGGCGACGCGCGAGTGGCGCACGTCGCCGACGATGCCGACGCGCAGCCCCGACAGGTCGCCCGGCGCCGTGCCGCGGCGCCGGGCGAGCGCCTCGCGGATCGTGAAGCAGTCGAGGAGCGCCTGGGTGGGGTGCTCGTGCTGGCCGTCGCCGGCGTTGACCACCGCGGCGGCGACCCAGGAGGCGACGCGCTGGGGCACCCCGGCCGACGGGTGGCGCACGACGAGCGCGTCCGCCCCCATGGCGTCGAGCGTCTCCACCGTGTCGCGCAGCGACTCGCCCTTGGCGAGCGACGACGTCGCCGGGGCGAAGGTCATCGTGTCCGCGGAGAGCCGCTTCGCCGCCGCCTCGAAGGACAGGCGCGTGCGCGTCGAGGGCTCGAAGAAGACCGTGGCGACGGTCCTGCCCCGCAGGGAGGGGACCTTCGGGATCGGGCGGTCGGCGACCTCGGAGAAGGCCTCGGCGAGGTCGAGCACCTCGAGGATCCCCTCCCGTCCGAGGTCGCCGATCGTGAGCAGGTGGCGCCGGGCCGGCGCCGCGCCCGTCACCTCGCCGCCTCGCCGAGGCGGACGCCCGCGAGCGTCGCCTCGACGAGCTCGTCGCGCCTCGTCGGCAGGTTCTTGCCGACGTAGTCGGGCCGGATCGGCAGCTCGCGATGCCCGCGGTCGACGAGCACCGCGAGCTGCACCGCGCGCGCCCTGCCGTGGTCGCCGAGCGCGTCGAGCGCGGCGCGCACGGTCCGGCCGGTGAACAGGACGTCGTCGACGAGGACGACGGTCCGCCCGGTGAGGTCGCCCGGCACCTGCGTCGCCTCCTCGGGCACGAGGGGGCGCAGTCCGATGTCGTCGCGGTAGAAGGAGACGTCGAGCGAGCCGAGGGGCACGGGCGCGCCGGTGATCTCCTCGAGGTGGCGCGCGAGACGGGCCGCGATCGGCACGCCGCCGGTCTGCAGGCCGAGCAGGACGAGGTCCGCCGCCCCGTGGTTGCGCTCGACGACCTCGTGGGCGATGCGCACGAGGGCCCGGCCGACGTCCTCGGGCCCCATGATCACGGCACGGGGGACGAAGGCGCGCCCGCCTCGGCGCGCCAGGCGCCGCTCTCGCTCGGCCACCGATCCCTCCGCGTCCGTACGGGCCTCGCCGGACCCGTTTCACGTACCGCCGGCGATCCTAGCGCCGGGAAACGGGGGCTCGCCGGTCCCGCCCGCCCGACGATGGCCGGGCGCCCGGTAGCGTGGTGGCGCCGAGAGGAGGTGCCATGGTCGCGGCGCAGTTCGGGGCGGGGCAGGTCGCGTACTCGATCCTGTGGTTCTTCCTCTTCTTCGTCGAGATCTGGCTGATGCTGAGCGTCTTCATCGACGTCTTCCGCAGCCACGACCTGCGGGGCTGGGCGAAGGCGGCCTGGATCATCTTCGTCCTCGCCGTCCCGCTCCTCGGCATCCTCGCCTACCTCATCGTGCGCGGGGACAAGATGCGCGCCCACCAGCTGCACGCCTCCCCGTGGCGCGAGGGCGTACCCGGGGCGCCGACCAGCGGTCCCGGCTACCAGCGCAGCGTCGTCGAGGACCTCCACCGCCTCGCCGAGCTGCGCGACCGCGGCGACATCTCGGCCGACGAGTACCGGCGCCTGAAGGAGCACCTCCTCGGCGACCACGGCATCTGAGGACCCCTCGGCCGGCGCGGCGCGCGCCGCTCAGCGCAGCTCGAGCGCCTCGGCCTCGAAGGCGACGCCGGCCTCCTCGAGGACGACTCGCCGGGGGCCCTCGCGCACCGTCCCGGCGACGAGGGCGGCGAGACCGAGGGTGCTCGCCAGGTCGACGACCTCCCCGCCGGCCCCGGGTGCCACGTAGCAGGCGAAGCCCGCCCCCATGTTGAGCGTCCCGTAGGCCTCGGCCGGCGACAGGCCCGCCGCCTCGGCGAGGAAGGCGAGGACCTCGGGCACCGCCGGCAGACGCGAGACGACGTAGGTGAGGTCGCGCGGCGCGCGCATCAACTTGCGCAGCCCGTGGCCGGTGATGTGCGAGAGGTAGTGGACGGGCAGCCTCGCCTCGAGCAGCGCCTCGACGAGGGGGACGTAGACGACGCTCTCGTCGAGCACGGCCTCGCCGAGCGAGCGCCCGCTCGGCAGCCGGGTGCGCCAGCCGTCCTCGAGCGCCGCGGCGACGTCCCGGGCGAGGGAGGCGCCGTTCGCGTGCAGCCCGCTCGACGCGACGAGGACGATCTCGTCGCCGGGCGCGAGCTCGACACCGAGGATCGGCTCGTGGCCCTCGGGCACGAGGCCGACGACGCTCGCCGCGAGGTCGATCTGGTCGGCCGCCACGAGCCCCGGCAGCGCCGGGGACTCCCCGCCGCCCCACGCGGCGCCCGCCGCCTCGCAGCCGCGCCGGAAGCCCTCGACGAGGGAGGCGTGCCGCCCCCCCGCGTACCAGGCCGCCGACCCGGTGGCGAAGTAGGCGTTGACGACGACGGGGAGGGCCCCGACGCACGCGCAGTCGTTCGCCGCGGCGGCCACGGTGTCGAAGCCGACGGCCGCGAAGCGGTCGACCCCCGTCTCCTCCTCGTAGGCTCGGGCGATCATCGACTTCGTCCCGAGGCACTCGAGGACGAACCCGAGGCGCGCCGCGCCGGCGCGCACGACGACCGCCGGCTCGCCGCGCGACGCCTCCTCGACGAGCGCGCCGCGCCGGCGCGCGAGCCCCGAGGTCGCCGCCGCCGCGGCGAGCGCGTCCCGCTTGGCCCGATCCAAGGTCGCGTAGTCGACCCCGGCGGCCTCGTAGCGGCCCGGCGAGCCCGCTCCCGGCCTCACGCCGGCCGGGCCTCGCCGGCGCGCACCCGGCGCGCGATCGCCCCGAGGACCCCGTTCACGAACCGGCCGGAGTCCTCGGTCGAGTACTGCTTGGCGAGCTCGACGGCCTCGTCGATCACGACCGCGACGGGCACGTCCGGGCGCGCCACGAGCTCGTAGGCCCCCAGGCGCAGCAGCTGGCGGTCGACCACCGGCATGCGCTCGACCGCCCAGGACTCGGCGGCCGACCCGATGAGCGCGTCGAGCTCGCCGAGGCGGCCCGACACCCCCTCGACGAGCTGGCGCGCGTACTCCTCGGGGGGCACGGGCAGGCTGGCGAGGACCTCGCTCGGCGCGACCCCCTTCGCCTCGGCCTCGTAGAGGAGCCCGAGCGCCCGCTCGCGTCCGAGACGGCGCTCGCCGGGGGGCCGGCCGCCTGGCGCGCTAGGCCCTCGTGAGGTACTCACCCGTCCGGGTGTCGACCTTGATCCGGTCGCCCACGTCGACGAAGAGCGGGACCTGGACGACGAGCCCGGTCTCGGTCGTCGCGGGCTTGCGGGCGCCCGAGACCCGGTCTCCCTGCACGCCCGGCTCGGTCTCGGTGACGGCGAGCTCCACCGCGGCGGGCAGGTCCACGTCCACGATCTCCCCGCCGTAGAGCTCGAGGACCACGACGTCGCCCTCCTTCAGGTAGGACGAGGCGTCGCCGAGCGCGGCCGCCGGCACGGTCAGCTGCTCGTAGGAGACGCGGTCCATGAAGACGAAGTCCCCGCCGTCCCGGTAGAGGTACTGCATCTCGCGCTTGTCGATGACCGCCTGCTCGACGCGCTCGTCCGCCCGGAAGGTCCGGTCCACCACCGCCTTCGTGCGCAGGTTGCGCAGCTTCGTCCGCACGAAGGCGCCGCCCTTGCCCGGCTTGACGTGCTGGAACTCGACGACCGAGAAGAGCCCGTCGGGCAGGTCGAGCGCCATGCCGTTGCGCAGGTCGTTCGTCGAGATGGCCATCAGAGCGTGTGGTCCTTCGTCGTCTTCGTGAGCGCACGCGCGCCGTTCGAGGTGACGACGAGGGTGTCCTCGATGCGCACGCCCCCGCGCCCGGGCAGGTAGGCACCCGGCTCCACCGTGACGACGCCGTGCTCGAGGAGGATATCAGCCGAGCCCGGGGCGATCGCCGGCGCCTCGTGGATCTCGAGGCCGACGCCGTGCCCCGTCGAGTGCAGGAACGCCTCGCCGTAGCCGGCCTCCTCGAGCGAGCGCCGGCAGGCCGCGTCGACCTCCTCGGCGCGCACGCCGGCGCGCACGGCCCGCACGCCGGCCCGCTGGGCCGCGAAGACGGCGTCGACGAGCTCGGCGAGGCCCGGCGCCGGCTCCCCGACGCACAGCGTCCGGGTCATGTCCGAGCGGTAGCCGTCGACGACGGCGCCGAAGTCGACGACGACGAGCTCGCCCTCGCCGATCGGGCGGGCGCTCGGGCGGGCGTGCGGCATCGCCGCGTTCGGGCCGCTCGCAACGATCGTCTCGAAGGCGGCCCCGTCCGCGCCCCGCCGGCGCATCTCGAACTCCAGCTCGGCGGCGAACTCCGCCTCGGTGACCCCCTCGGCGAGCCGACCCTTCACCTGGGCGAGGGCGACGTCCGCGATGTCGCAGGCGGCCTCGATGCGGGCGAGCTCGCCGGCGTCCTTCACGACGCGCAGGGCCTCCACGACCCCGCGCGTCGGCACGAGCTCGATCGCGCCGAGGCGCTCGGCGAGGCCCCGCTCGAACGACCAGGTGCAGCTCGCCGCCTCGAGACCGAGGCGACGCAGGCCGCCCGTCGCCCGCTCGAGCGCCTCCAGCTGCTCGCCGAGGCGGCCGACGACGAGCTCGGCGTCGACGCCGGCCTCGTCGAGCTGGGCGCGGGCCTGGTCGCGGTAGCGGCCGTCGGTCGTGAGCAGGGCGGAGGACCCGGTGACGAGCAGCATCCCCGCCGAGCCGCGGAAGCCGGTGAGGTAGGCGACGTTCTCGAGCTTCGTCACGAGCAGGGCGTCGCAGCCCGCCTCGCCGAGCCGGGCGCGCAGCGCCGGCAGGCGCGACGCCACCTCCATCGGTGCGAGCGAGCCGACCCCGGTCACGGGGAGCGAATCTACGCGCGTCACGCCGCCCTCAGCTCCCCGCCTCGAGGAGGCGCGCGGCGGCCTCGACGGCGAGCTCGTAGCCGAGGCCGCCGAAGCCCGCCACCGTCCCGCTCGCCACCGGCGCGAGGACGGAGCGCCGGCGCCAGGGCTCGCGCGCGTCGGGGTTCGACAGGTGCAGCTCGACGACCGGCCCGGGGAACGAGGCGAGGGCGTCGGCGAGGGACCAGCCGTAGTGGGTGAGGGCGCCCGCGTTGACGACGATCGCCGCGACCCGGGCGCGCGCCGCGTGCACCGCGGCGACGAGGTCCGCCTCCGCGTCGCGCTGCACGTGCTCGAGGACGAGCCCGCAGCGCTCGGCGGCGCGCGCGGCGCGCTCGACGTGCTCGGCGAGCGTCGCTGCACCGTAGATGTGGGGCTGGCGCTCCCCGAGCAGCGCGAGGTTCGGCCCCGACAGCAGCAGCACCACCGGCGAGCCGGTCACGGCCCCGTCCTCCTCGCGCCCGACGCGGCGCTGCGCTCCAGCAGCTCGACGACGAGCTCGGCCGGCACGCCGTGGACCGGCTCGACGCCGTCGGGCCCGTCGAGGACGAAGGTGAGGCCCTCGCCACGCGCCTTCTTGTCCCGGGCCATGAACTCGACGAGCGCACCCGCGTCCAGGCCGGCGGGCAGCTCGCTCGGCAGCCCGTAGGCGGCGAGGACCTCGAGGTGGCGGGCGACCCGCTCGGGCGGGATCCGACCGAGGCGCTCGGCGAGGCGGGCGGCGAACGCGACGCCGAGCGCGACCGCCTCCCCGTGGCGCAGGGGGGCGTCGGGCCCCTCGCCGGCCAGGCCGGCCGCCTCGAGGGCGTGCGCGAGGGTGTGGCCGTAGTTGAGCGCCATGCGGGGTCCTGCCTCCCGCTCGTCGGCGGCGACGACCGACGCCTTCAGCTCGACGCAGCGCGCCACCTGGTCGACGAGGGGCAGCCGCTCGAGCCCCTCCGCGCCGAGGAAGGCGTACTTCGCCACCTCGCCGAGGCCGCTGCGCCACTCGCGCTCGGGGAGGCTCGCCAGCAGGTCCGTGTCGCACAGCACGGCCGAAGGCTGCCAGAAGGCGCCGACGAGGTTCTTGCCCTCCGGTAGGTTCACCCCGGTCTTGCCCCCGATCGCGGCGTCGACCTGGGCGAGGAGGGTCGTCGCGACGTTGACGAGCGCGACGCCGCGCAGGTAGCAGGCGGCGGCGAAGCCCGCCGTGTCGCAGACCACTCCCCCGCCGAGGGCGACGACGGCGTCGCTGCGCCGCAGGCCGGCGCGAGCGAAGGCGCGGCACAGCTCCTCGATCGTGCGGAGCGACTTCGCACGCTCGCCGGTGCCGATCTCGACGACCGCGGTCTGCCGCCCGGTCTCGACGTCGCGGGGGACCCCGGCCTGCGTGACGAGCGCGACGTGCCGGGCGCCGGCGGGGAGCACCTCGGGGAGCAGGGCCCGCGCCCCGGGCCCGACGACCACCTCGTAGCCGCGCTCGCGAAGCGGGAGGACGATCCGCCGCCGCAGGGCGCTCACGATCTCGGCGACGACCTCGGACGGCGGGCGACGGCCGACGTCGACGGCGAGCGCCGGTGTGCCGGCGCCCTCCCGGCCGCCGGAGGGCTCGGGCGGCGAGCCGAGGTGGACGACCGCCCCGGCCTCGGCGAGCGCGTCCTGGCCGGCCGCGCCTTCGACGAGGCTGCGCGGCGCGGCGATCACCGCCGGCTCGGCGCGCGCCGCCGCGGCGCGAAGCGCCGCCAGCTCGGCGGCGCCGGACGCTTCGCGCCCGTCCCCCGAGCCCGCCGGGAGGCGCGGGGCCGCGCCGATCTCGAGGAACGGCCGGCGCAGCGCCGTGGCGAGGAGGCGCCCGACGCCCGCCTCGCCGGACGCGGCCGCCCCGACGAGGACGACGTGCTCCGGCCTGCTCCTCACGGCGCCGGGCGGGCGGCCGAGGGGGTGCGCTCGGCCGCGACGCGCTCGAGGTAGGCGGCGTGGTTCGTGACGAGCTCGTCGAGGGAGTCGCCGCCGAACTTGCGCTGCGCCTCGGCCGCCAGCACGAGGGCGACCATTGCCTCGGCGACGACCCCGAGGGCGGGCACCGAGGTGACGTCGGTGCGCTCCTTGAAGGAGACCGTCTCCTCCTTCGTCACGACGTCGACGGTCCTGAGCACCGGTCGGTTCAGCGTGGCGAGCGGCTTCATGTAGGCGCGCGCGACGAGGAGGGAGCCGGTCGAGATCCCCCCCTCGATCCCCCCGGCGCGCGCGCCCTCGCGCACGTAGGCGCGCGCGGCCGGGTCGTAGGCGATCGGGTCGTGGGCCGCCGAGCCGGGCAGCCGCGCGACCTCGACCCCCTCCCCGAGCTCGACCGCCTTCACGGCCTGGATGGACATGAGCGCCTGGGCGAGCAGCCCGTCGAGCCGGCGGTCGTAGTGGACGTGGCTGCCGAGGCCGACCGGGACGCCGTAGGCGAGGACCTCGCTCACGCCGCCGAGGGAGTCGCCCACCTTGGCGGCCGCCTTGATCGCGGCGACCATCGCCTCGGCGGCAGCAGCATCGAGGCAGCGCACCTCGCTCTCGTCGACGCGGGCGGCGTCGTTCGGCCCGGGGCGGCGCCCCGGGGGGGCCTCGGCGGAACCGATGGCGAGCGTGTGGCTCACGACCGCCACGCCGAGGTGGCTCAGCAGCGACTTCGCGAAGTAGCCGGCCGCGACGCGCGCCGCCGTCTCGCGCGCGGAGGCCCGCTCCAGGACGTCGCGCGCGTCGGCGAACCCGTACTTCTGCATGCCGGCGAGGTCGGCGTGGCCCGGGCGCGGACGGGTGAGCGGGCGCGCCGGCGTGCCCGGCGCGACGGACATCTCCTCCTGCCACTTCGGCCACTCGCTGTTGGCGATGACGACGGCGACCGGCGAGCCGAGGCTGCGCCCGTGGCGCACCCCGCCGAGGATCTCGACCTCGTCGGCCTCGAAGCGCATCCTCGGCCCCCGCCCGAAGCCGAGGCGGCGACGGGCGAGCTCGGCCGCGAGCTCCTCGACGCGCACCGGCAGGCCGGCGGGCAGGCCCTCGACGATGACGGCGAGCGCCTTCCCGTGCGACTCGCCGGCGGTGAGGAAGCGGAGCACGGGGCCGCCTAGCCGGCGGCGCGCGGGCGCGAGGCGAGGCGGATGGCAGGTGCCGGCAGCGCGCGCACGACGGCGATCGTACTCAAGGGGCCCGAGGGGTCCGGCGGCTACTTCTTGGCCGGCTGGAAGTAGGGGTTCGTCCCCTGCGCGTGCGCCGTCACGTCGACGACGTCGGTGATCTCGGGGACGGCCTCGCGGATCGCGACGGCGATGCCCTGGCTGAGCGTCACCTGCGCGAGGCCGCAGCCCTGGCACCCGCCGGACAGGCGCAGGTAGGCGACGCCACCCTCGTCGACGGCGACGAGATCGGCGCGCCCGCCGTGCATCGCGATGCGGGGGTTGACCTCCTCGTCGAGCACCGCGAGCACGGCGCGCTCGAGGGGGCTCGACAGGTCGCTCTCGGGCACCTCGACGCTGCCCGGAGCCGGCGGCGGCGTGTTCGGGTTGACCATGACGAGGCCGCCCTCGCCCACGTCGAGCGTGGCCCCCCGCAGCTTGTCGACCGAGCCGGCGGCGATGACGACCGGGACGTCGTCGTGGTGCTGGACGACGTCGGCCGAGGTCGCGTCGGCGAGCGCCTCGAACCACATCTCGTAGGTGTACGAGCCGGAGGAAACCCCGCTCACCTCGACGAACAGGGCGAGGCGCTCGGGGTCCGCCTCCCCGGCGCGCGCCTCGGCGACGAGGGCGCGCGCCGCCGGCGTGACGTGCAGTACCGGGGTCGGCGCCCGCTCGCCCGTCGTGTCGTTGGCCACCGCGCCATGTTAGAGGCGCCCGCGGGGCGCGCCGGGCACGGGTCCGGCGCGTGAAGATGGAGGCATGGCGCGCGTCCTCCTCGTCGTCCCGAGCGCCACCTACCGCGCCGCGGCCTTCCTCGCCGCCGCGGCCCGCCTCGGGACCGAGGTCGTGATCGCCTCCGACCAGCCGCAGGCGCTCGCCGAGGCGATGAGCGACCGCTTCCTCGAGGTCGACCTCGCGCGGCCCGAGGCCGCCGCGGCGGCGATCTGCGAGCTCGCCCGGCGCCGCCCCCTCGACGCCGTCGTCGCGGTCGACGACCAGGGCGCCGTCCCGGCGGCGCTCGCCGCAGCGCGCCTCGGCCTGCGGGCGAGCCCCGCCGAGGCGGTGGCGCGCACGCGCGACAAGGCGGCGATGCGCCGCGCCTTCGAGCGAGCCGGCGTCGCGCAGCCTCGCTTCCGGGTCGCCGGTCGCGACGACGCGGCCCTCGCGGCGGCCGGCGAGGCGCTCGGCTACCCGGTCGTCGTCAAACCGGTCTCCCTCGCCGGCAGTCGCGGCGTGATCCGCGCCGACGACGAGCGAGCGCTGCGAGCCGCGGGGGCGCGCCTTCGCGCCATCCTCGCCGAGGCCGGCGCACCCGACGAGCCCGTCCTCGTCGAGTCCTACGTCCCCGGCGGCGAGGTGGCCCTCGAGGGGCTCCTCCTCGACGGCAGGCTCGAGGTGCTCGCCGTCTTCGACAAGCCCGACCCGCTCGAGGGCCCCTACTTCGCCGAGACGCTCTACGTCACGCCGTCGCGCCTCGCGCCCGAGCTCGTGGGCGCGCTCGGCGCCCTCGCCGGGCGCGCCTGCGCGGCCCTCGGCCTCAGCGACGGGCCGGTGCACGCCGAGCTCCGCCTCGCCGGCGAGGAGCGCGACCACCCCGTCGTGCTCGAGGTCGCGGCCCGCACGATCGGCGGACGCTGCTCGGGCGCCCTCGACTTCGGCGGCACGAGCCTCGAGGAGCTCGTCCTCCTGGCCGCCCTGTCTCGTCAGGACCTCGTCCGCCAGCGGGGCGCGCTCCGCCCCGCCGCGGTCCTCATGCTCCCGGTCGCGCGCACCGGCGTCCTCCGGGCGGTGCACGGAGTCGACGACGCGCTCGCGCTCGAGGGGGTAACCGGCTGCGAGATCACCGTGCCGATCGGCCAGCGCGTCCGGGCGCTGCCCGAGGCCGACCGGTACCTCGGCTTCCTCTTCGCCGAGGGCGCCACGCCCGCCGCGGCCGAGGCCGCGGCGCGAGCCGGCTACGCCCGTCTCGGGATCGAGATCGACCCCGAGCGGGCGGCCCGCCGGCTGGCGCCGGCAGGGCGCGCCCCGTGCCGGCGCGCCGGGGCGGGCACCTGAGCGGGCGCCCGACGCCCTCGTCAGGCCGGCCCCGCCGGTCCGCGAGCGGTGGGTCGGGTGGCGAGCGCCGCGAGGACGCGCTCGAGCGTCTGCGCGACACCCGGGTAGCAGACCTCGACGCGCACGTGGGCGAGCGCGTAGGTGGCGCTGCGGCGCCGGTAGAGGGCGCGGACCTCGGCCTCGCTCCGCCCCGCGAGGAGCGGCCGGCCGGCAGCGAGGCCGGCGAGGGCGCCGGCGAGGTCCTCGAAGGCGACGTCGAGGTGCACGACGAGGGCGCGCTCGAGCAGGAGCGCCCGGCTCCCCGGGTCCTCGAACGCCCCGCCGCCCAGGGCGACGACGACCGGGGGACGGCGCTCGACGACCTCGGCGACGACCGCCGCCTCCTCGGCGCGGAAGCGGCGCTCCTCCCCGGCCGCGAACAGGCTCGGGATCGTGCGGCCGAGGCGGCGGGCGACCTCGGCGTCGGTGTCGACGAAGCCGCGCCCGAGACGACCCGCGAGGAGCCGACCGACGGTCGTCTTCCCGCTGCCCATGAAGCCGACGAGGGCGATCGGCACGTCCTCGAGCCCGAGGGGCTGGCTCGCCACCCGGGCGATGCTACCGGCGCACGGCGGCGGCCCTCGGCTCCGCTACCCTGCGCTCGGGTGCGCGTCCTCCTCCTCTCCACCTACGAGCTCGGCGCCCAGCCGCTCGGGATCGCCGGCCCGGCGGCGGCGCTCGCCGCGGCGGGCCACGAGGTGCGCACCTGCGACCTCGCCGTCGAGCCCTGGCCGACCGAGCACGTCGCCTGGGCCGAGGCGGTCGCCTGCTCGGTGCCGATGCACACGGCGCTGCGGCTCGGCCGGGCCGCGATCGAGCGCCTGCGGCGCGAGCGCCCTCGCCTGCCCGTCGCCTTCCACGGTCTGTACGCGCCGGCAGCCGTGCACGCCGGCCTGCTCGAGGACGGCGACGTCGCGCTCGGCGGCGAGGTGGACGGGGGTCTCGTCGCCTGGCTCGACGCGCTGGCGCGCGGCACGAAGCCGCCCGGTGGCCTCGTGCTCGAGCTCGGGCGCCCTCGCCCGCCGCTCGCCGGGCCGCCCCCGGCGCGCGCCGGCCTGCCCGGTCTCGCCTCCTACGCCGTGCTCGTCGACGGCGGCGAACGCCGCCTGGCCGCGAGCGTCGAGGCGAGCCGCGGCTGCAACCACCGCTGCCGGCACTGCCCCGTCCCCGTCGTCTACGGCGGCCGCTCGCGTGCCCTCGCGCTCGACCGGGTCCTCGCCGACGTCGAGGCCGTGGTCGCCGCGGGCGCCGGGCACCTGCGCTTCGCCGACCCCGACTTCCTCAACCGGCCGGCGCACGCCCTCGCCGTCGCTCGCGCCGTCCACGAGCGCTGGCCCGACCTCGGCTTCGACATCACGGCGAAGGTGAGCCACCTCCTCGAGCAGCCCGAGGCGCTCGCCGAGCTCGTCTCCCTCGGGCTGCGCTTCGTGATCTCGGCCTTCGAGTCGACGAGCGAGCGCGTGCTCGCGCGCCTGCACAAGGGGCACCGGCCGGCCGACCTCGGCACGGCCGTCGCCCTGGCGCGCTCGCTCGGCGTCGAGATCCGTCCGTCGCTCCTCCCCTTCACGCCGTGGACGACGCGCGACGACGTCGTCGACCTGTTCGACTTCGTCGCCGCCCACGACCTCGTGCCGAACGTCGACCCGGTCCAGCTCGCGATCCGCCTCCTGCTCCCGCCGGGCTCGCTCCTGCTCGAGGACCCCGACCCCGAGCTCGCCGCCTGCCTGCAGGGGTTCGAGCCCGACGCCCTCGGGGTGCGCTGGCGCTCGGCGGACCCGCTGCTCGACGAGCTCCAGGCGGCGCTGTCGGCGCGAGCCGAGGAGGCGGGGGCGCGTGGCGAGGCTGCAGAGGACGCCTACGCGGCGCTGCGGTGCCTCGCCTTCGAGACGCTCGGGCGGAAGGACCCGGGGCCGCCGCCGCTCGCGGTGGCGCCGGGGCCCCCCGCCGAGCGCCGGCCGCGGCTCACCGAGGCGTGGTTCTGCTGCGCCGAGCCGACGAGCGCCCAGCTCGCCCCGCTCGAGGCACCCCGGTAGTGCCCCGCGCCGTGCCGGCCGAGGTCCGCGAGTGGGCGAGCTTCGAGGACCCCGAGGAGGACCGCACCTGGCTCGTCGACGTCACCTTCCTCGCGAGCCCCTGGCGCTGCATCTACGGCGAGGGCTGCCAGGGAGTGCTCGGCGCCCCCGCGTCCGAGCGCGCCGAGGGCTGCTGCAGCTACGGCGCGCACTTCTCCGGTGCCGAGGACCTCGCCCGGGTGGAGGCGGCCGCCCAGCGCCTCACGGCCCAGCAGTGGCAGCTGCGCAGCGTCGGCCGGCGCCGTGGCGTCGCGAGGCGCCGCGGGGCGAACGTGGCGACGCGCCTCGTCGGCGGCGCCTGCATCTTCTTGAACCGGCCCGGCTTTCCGGGCGGACCGGGCTGCGCCCTGCACCGTGGGGCGATCGAGGCGGGCCGGCACCCCCTCGAGTACAAGCCGGACGTGTGCTGGCAGCTGCCGCTGCGACGGGAGGACGCCGTCGAAGCCTCGGGCCACGTCGTCTCCCGCCTCGGCCAGTGGGAGCGGCGCCACTGGGGTCCTGCGGGCGCCGGCTTCCACTGGTGGTGCTCGGAGGATCCCGCCGCCTACAGCGCCTCGAGCCCCGTCTACCAGCGCCTCGCCCCCGAGCTCACGGCCCTCGTCGGCGCCCCCGTCTACCGCCTCATCGCCGCCTACCTCGACGCGCGCCGCTCCGCGGGCTCGGTGCCGCTGCCCCACCCGGTACTTCGGCGACGCGCCCGCCGGCGCGCCTAGCCGATGCGGTCGTCGCGCTCGAGCTCCTCGAGCTCCTCGGCCTCGTCGCCCAGCTGCTCGTAGAGGCACCAGCTCGCGTGGCGCTCCTCCGGCTCGGCGCCGCACTCGGGGCACGGCTCGGGCGTGACCTCGACCGCCCGCTTCAGGCTGCGCGCCTCCTCGAAGCGTCGGTGCCGTCCCTTCTTCACGAGCCGCTCCCCAGTGTGCGCACGAGAGGCGCCGCGGGCTTGCGAGGCCATCCACCGCTTGCACCCGCCGCCGGCCCTCGCGTCGAGAACTCGCGCCAGCATACCCCTCGGTGCCGCCGTCTCCTGGCGCCTCGCCGGGCCGAGCCGGGCCGCTAGCGTGGTGCCGTGGCCGACGGCTTCGACGTCGACGCGATGATCGCCCGCTTCCGGGAACGGGCCGCGGCCGTCCGCCGCCGGGGCCTGCCGCCGGTCGAGGGGCCCGAGCGCCAGGCGATCCTGCGCCAGATGGAGCTCGACTACCTCGACTTCGCCATCCTCGGCGACGCCGAGGGCAGCCTCGACGACGGGGTGCTCACCTTGCGCGTCGACCTGCGGCCGAAGGCGGACGAGGGCTCGAGGCACTGAGGGCCCGAGGCACTGGGCGCCCCACGGCGCCGTGTCTCCGGAGCCGGGCCGTCCCGCCCACCGCCCTCGCCAGCCGGCGCCGCGCGGGCTCAGGCCGTCGGCACGGCGGGCTCGGGGATGCAGACCCTCGAGCGCCGCTCGAGCACGATCGTCCCGTCCTCCAAGGCGAGCGCGGCCTCGCCGGCGAGGAGACGGGCGATCGGCTCGCCGACGATCGCGTTGCGCCACGACCGGGTGAGCCGGCCGGTCGGCGGCCGACGCAGGAAGTCGGCGAGGTCGGCGCGGGTCGCGAGGAGCGCGGGGTCGATCCCGAGCGTACGGGCGCGCTCCGCCGTCCAGGCGGCGACGAGGGCCAGGGCGGCCTTCGGGGCGGCCTCCTCGGGCGCGGGCGGCGGGAGGCGGACGTCCTCGAGCGGTGCGGCGAGCCCGGCCGCGACGGCCGCGAGGAGGTCGTCCGCGATCGAGGTCGCCTGCCGGCCGTCCAGCCCGCGCACGCGCGCGAGCTCGGCCGGCGTCGTCGGGGGGCGGTGGCAGATGGCGCCGAGGGCGAGGTCGGAGAGCACGTAGCGAGGTGGTACGTCGAGCTCGGCGGCACGCCGCTCGCGCCACGCCGCCACCGCCTGGGCGACGGCCCGCTCGCGCCCGTGCAGCTGGCGGGCGTGGCGCAGACGCCACCAGGCCTCCTCGGGCACGGGCGGCAGGCGGGGGCGCTCGAGGAGCGCGGCGCACTCGGCCTCGGCCCAGGCGAGGCGACCGGCCGCCCGGAGCCGCTCGGTGAGGACCTGCCAGAGCTCGAGGAGGTGGGCGACGTCCCCGGCCGCGTAGCGCAGCTGCGCCTCGGTGAGGGGGCGGCGGGTCCAGTCCGCCAGCCGGTCGCCCTTCTCGAGGCGGATCCCGAGGAGGCGGGCGGCGAGCGAGCTGAGCGACGGCGAGGAGAGGCCGAGGAACCCCGCCGCGAGCTGCGTGTCGAAGAGGTGGCGCGGGCGGGCGCCGCAGGCGCGTTCGAGCACCTCGAGGTCCTGGTCCCCGGCGTGCACGACGGCGAGTCCCGGCCCGGCGAGGACCTCGGCGAGCGGAGCGGGGTCGACGGCGAGCGGGTCGACGAGCGCGACGCCGGCACGCCAGGCGAGCTGCACGAGCCCGAGGCGGGGGAAGTAGGTCCGCTCGCGGTGGAACTCGGTGTCGACGGCGTAGACGTCCTCCGAGCGCAGCCGCTCGACGAGGTCGGCGAGGGCCCCGGGGGTGGTGACGAGCTCGTAGGCGACGGCGGAGGCCGCGCGGGACGACGGGCGCGCCACCGTCATCCCCCGTAGTTCATGCGCGTGTCGTCGAGGCGGAGCGCCCGGGCCCCGGGCCCGGCGGCCTCGGACGCCTGGGCGTCGAGCACCTCGGCGACGAGGAGGGAGTGCGACCCGAGCGGCAGCTCGTGGCGCAGGGCGAGATCGAGGTGGGCGAGGGCACCCACGAGCACCGGCGCGCCGGACACGGCGGCGTCCTCGTAGGGCAGGCCGCTCAAGGTGCGCGCCGAGGCGTCGTGGACCGCCGGCTTGGCGAAGCGCCGGACGAGCGGGCGCGCCTCGGGCGGGAGCAGCGACAGCGCCATCGCCTTCGAGGCGCGCACCAGCTCGAGGGTGACGGCGCCGGACTCCACGGCGAGGGCGACGAGCTTCGGCTCGGTCGCGACCTGCATCGCCCACGTCAGCGTCATGAGGTTGCGCCGCTCCCCGTCCCGGCTCCCGAGCAGGTAGATGCCGGCCGGCATGAGCCACAGGACGCGCCGGCGGAGACGGTCGTAGGCCTCGGGATCGGCCCCGGCAGGCACCGGACCGACGACAGGAGCGCGCGCTGGCATCGTGGGCAAGCTAACCGACGCCGAGGTCGGCGAGGCGCCGCTCGCCGGCCTCGAGGTGCGCCGAGGCCGCGCGCACGAGGGCGTCGTAGCGAGCGAAGGCCGGCGAGCGCAGCGAGGGTGCCTGCGAGCAGGCCTGGGCGGCGCGCACGTAGCCGAGGTAGGCGGCGTTGAGATCGCTCGTCACCGCGGCGTCGGGCGCGGGCAGCTCGCCCTCGGCATCCGCTGCGTCCGTCGCCAGGCCGTCGCACTCGGTGCGCGTCGCCACGAGCAGCCCGAGGCGGCGGCCCCGGGCGATGGCGGCGAGGTCGGCGCGCAGCTGGGCGTCGAGCGCGGCGACGCCGCTCGCGCTCGCCCAGGCCGCAGCTCGCTGCGACGGCGTCCCGGTCGGCGCGCAGGCGCCGAGGAGGAGGCCGGCGCTCGTGAGGCAGACGGGGAGGAGCCGGCGCCACCCGCAGGTGCCGGCGCCGCTCACTGCAGCGCGAGGAGGTGGAGGTCGCGGCCGCGCCGCAGGAGCACGTAGCGGCCGGCGATGACGTGGTCGCGCCGCAGCACGAAGCCGTCGCCCCCACGGACGCGCTCGTTGTTCACGTAGACCGCGCCCTCGGCGATGAGCCGGCGAGCGCCGCTCTTGGAGGGGGCGAGCCCGCTCGCCACGAGGAGCTCGACGAGGTCGGCGCCCGCGTCGAGCGTCGACCACGAGAGCGTGCTCGAGGGTGCGCCCTCGAGCGCGACGAGGAGGTCCTCCTCGCCGAGGCGGGCGACCTCCGGCGAGTACAGCGCATCGCTCGCCCGCTCGGCGCGGGCCGCCTCCTCGTCGCCGTGCACGAGCCGGCACACCTCCGCGGCGAGGGCTCGCTGGGCCCGGCGCTGCGCCGGGGCGCGCGCCGTGGCCTCGTCGAGCTCGAGGATCGCCTCGCGACCGAGGAACGTGAAGTAGCGCAGGTAGGTGCCGACGACGGCGTCCTCGACGCGCACGAAGTGCTGGTAGAGCGCGAACGGGCTCGTGCGCCGGGGATCGAGCCACACCGTCCCCGTCTCCGACTTGCCGAACTTCGTCCCGTCGGCCTTCGTGACGAGCGGGGAGGTGAGACCGTAGACGGTGGCGCCGCGCACCTTGCGGACGAGGTCGATGCCGGCGGTGATGTTCCCCCACTGGTCGCTCGCCCCCATCTGCAGGCGGCAGCCCTCGGTGTCGTAGAGGTGGAGGAAGTCGTAGGCCTGGAGGAGCATGTAGGAGAACTCCGTGAAGGAGATGCCGCCCTCGGGCCGCTCGAGCCGGCTGCGCACCGCCTCCTTCGCCACCATCTGGCCGACCGTGAAGTGCTTGCCGACCTCGCGGAGGAACTCGAGGAGGCGCAGCGGCGCGAGCCAGGCGGCGTTGTCGAGCAGGCGCGCCCGAGCAGCGCCGGCCGAGGGCGAGAAGTCGAGGAACCTCTCGAGCTGGGGGCGGATCCCCTCGAGGTTCGCCGCGAGCTCGTCCGCGTCGAGGAGGCGGCGCTCCTCGCTGCGGCCGCCGGGATCGCCGATGAGCCCGGTCCCCCCGCCCGCCAGCGCGATCGGCCGGTGGCCGGCGAGCTGGAGGCGGCGCAGGTTGCACAGCTGGAGCAGGTTGCCGATGTGCAGGCTGTCGGCCGTCGGATCGAAGCCGATGTACGCGCACAGGTGCCCGTGGTCGAGCTCGTGGCGCAGCGCCGGGTCGCTCACCTGGTAGATGAGGCCGCGAAAGTCGAGGTCTTCGGTGAGGCTCGCCACGGCGCTAGCCTGCCACAGGAAGGCGTCGCCTCAGCGAGGCGGGCGCCAGGCGAGGAGGGCTCGTGGATCCACGACGCTGGCAGGCGCTGTCGCGTCGCCTCAGCGAGGCGCTGCACCTGCGGAGGGAGCCGGTCGCGATCGCCTTCTCGCAGCGGCGCCCGGACGGCCTGCCCGCCTTCTCGGCGTTCGGCCGCGCCGGGGACGACGGCGCCGGGCACGAGGCCGCCGTCGCGAGCTGCGTCTTCTGGGTCCAGGGCGAGGGCCGGGCCTTCGCCACCGTGCCTGACGACCACGGCTGCAGCATCGGCCGCGTCACCCACGGTCTCGCCGGGCCCGAGGAGGCGGCGGGTGCCGACGACGTGGCGGCGCTCGAGCGGGCGGGCTGGCTCGACCCCTGCGCCGTGAGCAGCCTCCCGGCGGTCTCGGTGCGACCCGGCGCGATCACCTACGGCCCGCTCGGCAACCTGCCCGAGGGCGTGGAGCCTGACGTGGTCCTCCTGCGCGTGAACGCCCGCCAGCTGATGGTGCTCTCCGACGCCCTTCCGGAGCTCTCCGTCGAGGGCAAGCCGCAGTGCCACATCGTCGCGCTCGCCAAGGAGCGCGCCACCCCCGCGGCGAGCGTCGGCTGCGCCCTGTCGCGCGTGCGAACCGGGATGGCACCCGAGGAGATGACCTGCGCCCTGCCCGCCGCGGGCCTCGAGGACGCGGTCGGACGCATCGCGACCGCCGCCGAGACCGCGACCGCCGTCGCGCGCTACGCGGCCGAGGACGGCCGCCGGCGCGCCTGAGGGGGCGCCGGGCCTACTCGCCGACCTTTCGAGCCCGATCGCGCCAGAACCGCTCGCGCAGCACCCTGCGGCTGACCTTGCCGGTGCTCGTCCTCGGCAGCTCGGGCACGAACTCGACCGACACGGGCTGCTTGTAGGCCGCGAGCTTGGCGCGGCAGGCCTCGATCACCTCGGCTGCCTCGAGGTCGTGGCCCGGTCGGCGCACGACCAGCGCGACGATCGCCTCGCCCCAGCGCTCGTGGGGTGCCCCGACGACCGCCACCTCGGCGACCGCGTCGAGCGACTCGATGGCCCGCTCTACCTCCGCGGCGTAGACGGTGTAGCCACCCGTGACGATGACATCCCGGCAGCGATCGAGGATGTGGAGGTACCCCTCGGGATCGAGCCGGCCGAGATCGCCGGTCCGGAACCAACCGCCTGCGAAGGCCTCGACGGACGCAGCCGGCCGGCCCCAGTACCCGGGGGTGACGACATCGCCGCGCACCTGGATCTCACCCGGCTCGCCGGGTGCCAGTGCGCGCCCGTCCTCCCCGGCGATGCGCACGGCCACCCACGGCGTTGGACGACCCGCCGAGCCGAGGCGGGCGGGGGGCGGCGCGCCCTCCCGAGTCGCGTGCTCGCGAGCCGAGAGCGCGCTGAGCGGGACGAGCGCTTCGCTCAGTCCGTAGAACTGGTAGAGAACGTCGCCGAACGCTCGGTACGCGCTCGCCAGAGCCGCCGGCGCGATCGCGGCGCCACCGTAGGGGATCGCCCGGATCGAGCTCAGGTCGTGGCGCCGGCGCAGCGCCACGGCGGCGACCTCCTTCAGCATGGTCGGCACGAGGGGCAGCGCGCTGACCCGGTGGCGCTCCACGAGCGCGAGGACCTCCTCGGGCGAGTAGCGCGCGAGCGTCACGACCCCGGCACCGCGAAGCGTGTAGGCGGATCCGACCGATCCACTGAAGTGGCTCATCGGCGCGACGTGCAGCACGATGTCGCCCGGCCCGATCGGCGGCAGCTCGGCCCACAGCCCTGCCACCATCGCCACCCAGGCACGGTCGGTGACGATCGCTCCCTTCGGATCGCCGGTCGACCCCGAGGTGTACATGATCGCCACCGCGTCGTCGGGGTCGGGCGCGGCGTCGAGCCCACCGCCGCCACGAGCAAAGAGCTCCTCGAGCGAGGCGGCAGCGCCGGGGGTGCTCGTCGTCGTCACGACCGCCACGCCACCCACCGCCGACCCGTGCTCCGCGCGGAGGACCTCGGCGAGCGCTGGCTCGCACACGAGGACACGAGCTTGACAGTCCTGCACGATCGCGGCCACCTCCGGCGCCCGAAGGCGCGCGCCGAGCGCGACGCGGACGCGCCCGGAGCCGAACAGCGCGTGGTCGAGCGCCACGAGCTCGGGGCGGTTCTCGACGGCCACCACGACGCGGTCGCCCGGGCCGGCCCCGAGCTCGGCGAGCGCTCCCGCGCAGCTCGACGCCATCTTCTCCACGTCGCTGTAGCGGCGCCAGCCTGTCGGGGTGAGCAGCGCTCGTTCGGTGCCGTAGCGCTCGTGGCAGCGCCGCACGAGCTCGGCGAGCGACGTCACCGGACCGCCCGCCTCACGGCGAGCGTTCGAGCGACGGGTCCTCGGCCGTGACCGCGCGCCACAGCTCGTTCAGCGCCTCGACGATCCGGCCCGACGGCTCCGAACGCCGTACGCCCTCGTGGACGAGCAGCGCGGCGCGCTTCTGGAAGCGCGGGTAGGTGCGAAGCCGCGGGCGGACGCAGGCGTTGTCGAGGGTCGGGAGCGTGGCAGCGAAGAAGCCGCGTGTGGCACGGTTGAGGTCCTCGTCCAGCCACGCCCGGCGATGCCCTGGCTGGCCACCGCCTTCGAAGTAGGCGCCGCGCTGGCACGCTTCGCTCGTCACGTGGACCACGAAGCGAGCGGCTGCCTCTGGCTCGCGACAGGACGCAGAGACTGCAATGCCGACGCCTCCCAGGAGGCCGGCCGGGCCGTCGTCGCCAACCGGGACGTTCCCGAACGAGATGGCGCGCGCCACGCAGCCGTCTCGCGAGTAGTTCGCGTAGCCGAAGGTGAGCGGCACGTAGGCGATCGTGTCGGTGCCGCTCATCCGGTCGAGCACGTCGATCGGATCGAGCTCCAGGGACTCGGGCAGGGCGAGCGCGAGGATCTCGCGCAGGCGCTCGAGCGCCGGCACGGCCACGTCCGGGTCGAGCCCCTTGGCCGACCACCACGACGGCGAGAGGTCCGCCTGACGGACTGTCGGCCCCGCGTGCAGCTGGCAGAGGCTGAGCAAGCTCGAGTACAGGTGCGTCGGCTTAGCCGGGATCGCGACAGCCACGTCCGTGAGCGACGCTGCGAGGTCGGCGATGTCCCCGAGACGGACGGGCGGATCGAGCCCACGCGCGTCGAGCAGATCGGATCGCCAGGCACTCACCTGGGCGGCGACGTCCATCGCGAGCGCCCACTGCCGACCGTTCCAGGTGTAGCTGGCGAAGCTCGGGCCCACGCTCGAGGCGGCCTGCTCGGCGAGGACCTCCGGCCCGATCAGCTCGTCGAGGGGCACGAGGGAACTCTCGGCCTCCGCCTCGCCGACGAAGGGGTGGTCAATGGCGACGAGGTCGTAGTGCGGCGCGAGCTCGCGCAGCGGGACGTCCTCGAACTCGGCGAGGGAACGCGCGGACCACGCCACCTCGACGTCGGGGTGGCGCTCGTGGAACTCTCTGCTGGCCTGCACGAGCGCGTCGAACCCCCTCGGGTGGTTCCAGGTCAGGCCGCGCAGCGCGACCGTCTTCGTGCGCACGGCCGCAGGCCTCAGACCGAGCTCACGGCCACGACGCCGCGAGCGAGCAGCTCTGCGACGCGCTCCTTCGGCACGTTGAGCTCGGCGAGGATCTCCTCGGTGTGCTGGCCCGCGACGGGTGCGCCGAGGCGGACCTGCGCCGGCGTACGCGTGAAGCGCATCGGGAACCCCGGCGTGGTCACCTCGCCCTCCGTCGGGTGCGTGTAGGTGACGAGTGAGCCGTTCTCCGCCACCTGGGGATCGGCGACGACGTCCGCGTAGGAGTGCACGGGTCCCGCCCACACGTCGTTGGCGCGAAAGAGCTCGAGCCACTCGTTCGTCGATCGTTCCCGCAGGCGGCTCGCGACGAGCCGGTAGATCTCATCCCGGCGCTCGTGCCCGTCGGTCTCGTCGTCCATCGTCTCGAGCTCGGCGATGGCGAGCAGGTCGCCGAGCTTCTTCAGCGGGCGGAAGGCGAGGATCACGTAGCCGTCGGCTGTCCGGAACGCGCTGTAGGGAGCACGGATGTAGCAGTGCGCGTGCGGCTCAGCGGTCCGTCGCTGCGGCTTCCCGCCAACCGTGAAGATGCTCATCTCCTGCATTTGCATGGCAATGATCGCATCGAGCATGTTCACCGTTATGAGCTGACCCTCACCCGTCCGCTCGCGATGCATAAGCCCGGCGAGGGCGGCCTCGAACGCGGAGTAGGCGGTGATCGCGTCAGCGATGTACATCGGCGCCGGCAGCGGCGGGTCCGTGTCGCGCCCGGCGGACCGCATGGCCCCGGACAGCCCCTGGACGAGCAGGTCCTGCCCGGGTCGGTCGACGTAGGGACCTGACTCGCCGCACCCCGAGATCGAGACGTAGACGATGCGAGGGTTCACTGTGCGCACCGTCTCGTAGTCGAGCCCGAGCCGATTCGCGACTCCTGGGCGGTAGTTCTGGAGGAACACGCCCCCGCTGCGCACGAGCTCGAGCGCGATCTTGTAGCCCTCGGGATCCTTGAGATCGAAGGCGATGCTCCGCTTGTTGCGGTTGAGCGCGGGGAACGAGACGTTGACCCGGATCCCGCGAGCACCACCCGCCGCGACGTGGCGTTGCCACTCCCCGGTGAACGGCTCCACCTTGATCCAACATTGATCACATCTGCTCCCAGGTCGCCGAGGCGCATCGCCGCGAACGGCCCCGACATCGCGATCGACAGGTCGCTGACCCGGTAGCCATCTAGCACGCCCACGTTCTGCTCCTCGCCTGGACCGCCACTGCTACGAAAGACCTGCGTCCGGAACGACGAGCGGTTTCATCGCACGCGCCGACGCGGCTGCCTCGAACGCCTCGCCCGCCTCGGAGAGCGTGAACTCGTCGATCAGCGGCTCGACATCGACAACGTCGTCCGCGATGAGCTGGAGCGCCGTGTTGTAGTCCGACGCGCTCGCCGCATACGTCGTGGCCATGGTGATCTCCCGACGGAGGATATCCGGGATCATCAGCTGGTAGGGCTGCGTGAACATCGCCACGACCGTGATGCTGCCTCCTGGCGCCATCGCATCGACCGCCGCACCCAGCGCCGGGATGGCCCCCGAAGCCTCGATCCACACGTCGGGCGCCCGCCGGCCGAAGTGTCGTCGGATGACCTGCGTACTCGACTCGGTCTCGATGTCTCCCGTCCTGAAGCCCAGGCGCGCGGCGATCTCGAGGCGGCGCTCGACGTCTCGTCGAGCACCGACAACGAGCACCTCGCCGCCACTTGCCCTCGCCACCTGAGCGCACAGTTGGCCGATCGGACCAGGGCCGCTCACAACGACGCGACTCGTCGGTCGCACGTCGCTGCGCCCGAGGACGGCGTGCACCGCGACGGTGAGTGGCTCGGTCAGCGCGGCGCGTCGGAGATCGACACCCTCTGGCACGGGGACGAGCTGTTCCTCGGGGATCACCGTGTACTCCCCGAGTCCCCCGCCGTAGTGGAGGCCGAGGATCCGGCGATCCGGGCAGAGCTGAGTCGCCCCGGTGCGGCAGGTGGTGCAGCGCAGGCAGCCCTGGATCGAGATGGGCACCACCCGTGCTCCCGCTGCGACGAGGCTAGTTCCGTCGCCGACCGCGACGACCGTTCCGGCGCACTCGTGCCCGATGACCATGGGGGTGCGAATCCACTCGTAGCCTGGGTCGCTGCGCACCGTGTGCAGGTCGCTGCCGCAGATGCCGCAGGCCGCAACCCTGACGAGGGCCTCGCGCGGGCCAGGCGTGGGCATCGCAGTTCTGCCCACAGCCGCATCACCGGGGATCGCGCTGCGCTTGATGAAGGCGGTCATCGTCTCGCCCATCACGCGACGCTCCATCCGCCGTCCACCCGGACGGCCTGTCCAGTGATGTAGCGCGCCTGGTCCGAGGCGAGGAGAGCGGCGATCGGACCTACCTCCTCGGGCGTTCCGTAGCGCCCCATCGGTGTCCGCTCGGTGATCTTGCGCCGCTCGGCCGACTCGGATACCTGGGAGGCCATGGCGCTCGTGATGAAGCCCGGCTCGATGATGTTCGCCCGTACGCCAGCGTGGGCGAACTCGACGGCAAGGGTGCGCACGAGCCCGAGGAGGCCGGACTTTGCCGCGTTGTACGCGATCGTCGACGGATGGCCGAGGTGCACGCTCGTCATCGACCCGATGAGGATGATCGAACCACCGGAGCCGCCCTTGACCATGTGCGCGACCGCCTCCCGACACAACGTGAACGCAGCGCGAAGATGAACGTCGAGGACGGCGTCGAAGTCCTCGAGGCTGAAATCGAGCGTCGGCTTGCGCACCTGGTTGCCAGCCGCATGGACGAGCACGTCGATCGCCCCGTGCCGAGCGACTACCTCGCGCACGAGCGTCGGCGCGCTCTCGCCGGTGAGGGAGAAGACGATGACGTCGGCGCTCCCTCCCGCAGAACGGATCCGGTGGGCGACCGCGGAGAGCTCGGATTCGGTGCGGCTCGAGCACACGGTCAGTGCGCCCGCCTCGGCGAGCGCGGCCGCGATCCCGGCACCGATCCCGCGGCCACCACCGGTCACGAGCGCCACCTTCCCCTTCAAGTCGACCTCGAGCGGCACCGTCAGCGCCCCCTGAACTTGGGCACCCGCTTCTCCTTGAACGCAGCTCGACCCTCGGCGGCGTCCTCGCTGGTAAAGCAGATGGTCTGGAGGTCGCGCTCGTAGAGGATGCAGTGCTCGAGGGGGAGCGAGTAGGCGTTCCGTACGTTGAGCTTGGCCGTCTCCGCGGCGATCGGCGGACGTGCCGCGATCGTCGTCGCGAGCTCGCGCGCCCGGGCGCGCAGCGCCTCCAGGTCGACGACCTCGCTCACGATGCCCCAGGCGAGCGCGCGCTGAGCGTCGATGGGGTCGCCGGTCAGCAGCATCAAGCTCGCGTTCGAGGGACCCGCGCTGTGCGCGAGGAAGGCGGCCTGGCCGCCCCCGCCAACCCAGCCGAGCTTGATCTCGGGTGCCGCGAAGGTGGCGTTGCGCGACGCGATGCGCACATCGCAGGACATGGCAAGCTCCAGCCCTCCGCCGTAGGCGTAGCCATTGATCGCAGCCATCACCGGCGTGCGGATCGATCGCACCGAGTCGCCGTGGTCGGGCCGAACACAGAACGCCCACGGATCGGGGTAGGCGTCGAGCCCGACGATGTTCGACCCGAGGCAGAACGAGCGCTCCCCCGCCCGGGTGAGTACGAGGACACGAACCTCCCAATCCGCAATACCTGACCGGCTGAGCGCTGGTGATCATGTTTGCTCATTTCCTCGGTAACCCGTCGTATACCCCACTTCCTCTCCGCGTGTCCCCACCTCTCGGTCCGCCAGGCAGGGCCCACCCTGTTGGCATGCATCACAGCGATCCTCGGAACGGCGGCACCCCGGGAGACCCGACCTCGACCTGCCAGAGAGCGCCAATTAAATGCGGAGTTGCTGACTCGCCGCTGTGTCCGCCGTCAGTGACGTATAGGCGATCGCCAGCAAAGGCGCAGTTCGTCGGGTTCGCGCCGACCTCGAGGAAGCCAACGAGCGATCCTGCTGGGTCGAGGATGTGCAGGCCGCCAGAGGCAGCCCCCGCGACGTAGAGGTTCCCGTCGCTGTCAACCGCGAGGCCGTAGAGCACGGTGTTGCGCTCGTTCACCGAGGCGAGCGTCTCCACCTTCCCGCTGCGCCAGCGCTTCACGGCCCCGGTGTAACTCTCCACCCATACGACGCTTCCGTCGGCCTCGACGACGATGCCGTTCGGGTAGGTCGGAGGACCGTCCTCGAGCACCTCGCCACGGCCGTCGGGTCCGACGGCGAAGACCCGGCCCGGATCAGGTCTCGCGACCGGGTCGTAGCGCCCTGGATCGGTGAAGTACAGACGACCGTCAGGCCCGAACGCGAGGTCGTTCGGGGCCTGGAGGGCAAGGCCTTCGACCTCGGTGATGAGGATCTCGACCTTACCGGAGTCGTCGACTCGCTGAATCGAGGGCGGGCGCGTCTCCTCCGCACGCCACGGGCCGACCACACCGCCGTTCTGGGCCACGTACAGCTCGCCAGCCGCGCCGAGCGCCGTGGCGTTCGGCCCGCCACCGGTAAAGGCGAACCGTTCGACCCCCACCCCGGGGGTGTAGACGGAGAGGTGGCTGCGGTAGGTCTCGACGAAAACGACCCGGCCGTCGTCGAGGACGGTGGGACCCTCGGGCCAGGCCAAGTCGGTCACGAGTATCGTGGTGCTCAGCGCTCCTCCTGGTCCCGACGGCGAGGGCGCCGGCACACATTCCAGCTCCGGTAAGAGCAGGCGATGAGCGTGTCCGCGACCAGCCACACTCCCCCCTCGGTACAGCCCTCCGCGTAGCTCCTGGAGGACAGAGGTCTCGATTTGGGTAATCGTTTCTCCGCCACCCTCGCGCTTGCTCGACGCTCTGTCAAGTGTTGGCAATGTGGCGCTTTTCACTCAAACGGAGTGACCGCCAATCTCGCTGGCTTTGCCACCTGCAGGATCCCAAGGTCATGGACGTCAGGTAGCGGATGCATCGCGCATCCGGCAGTCAGCCCCGCTCCACGCCGGAACGCGAAGAGCTCACTGCACCAAGGGCCTGCTCGCGAAGCTGGCCGGCGTCACCGTCGGAATCGATCGCTGCCAGGCCGTGAAGCTCGCCAGCGAGGCCATGAACGACGTGCGCGGGCGCGTCCAGAGAAGATCTTCGGCCGCCGCGGCCATCGTGACGACCCGCTCGATGCCGCCCGGCCCGCCCGCTCATGACGAGGGCCTTCGAGCGCGCGACAAGCTCTTCGCCCCCGCGACCGCGGCGGCGAGGTCGGCGCCACGATCCTCGGCCAGGAGCTGCTGCGCGAAACTTGCGGAGCGGTCGGCCCCGCAGGCCACGGCCAGGCTCGAGGCCTTCTACGAACACACCCGCACCCACGCGGTGAACGGCCGAAAGCCGTGAGCGAACCCGCGATGCTTCTCGGTGATTAGTCCAACCGTTCGAAATCGAGGTGACTTGGTGGCTCAGGACCGGGGCCTTCAAGGGGCGGATCATCTGGCGAGACGGCTGACCCCGAGCCTCACGGGCCGGTGGCGGCGAGAGCTGCTCGACATCGAGCACGTGCGGATCGAGCACGTGCGGATCGGTCACGACCGGGTCGGCTCCGGTGCTCTTCGACACGATGCCCGCCCGGACATTCCACGACATGACCGCCTCCACCAGAGCCGGGGTCTTGCAGGCGCTGGCCGAAGTGCGCGCCCGGGTCTGGAGTCGGACGCCGGGCACGACGGGATCGGCTTCGGTACTCTTGGACATCGACGTCTCGCTCGTCGAGATCCATTCCGGGCGCCAGGAGGGGGCTACGCCCACCTTCAGGGTGGTTACCGGTTCCACCCGATGTTCTGCTTCGCCGATCGAACTGCTGTCGCGCTCTCGGCGCCGCTTCGCCGGGGTAACGCCGGCGCGAATACCGTTGCCGATCACCTGCTCGTGCTGGACCAGGCCATCGCCCAACTACCAGAACAGATCGCCCGAGGACACCGCCCAGGCGAGAACCCGGACCCCGCTGTCCCGGATGTTCGGGCGAGCTGACTCGGCCAGGTGCCCCGAGGACTTCCTTTCGGCCTGCCGGGACCGCCACGTCCGCTTCTTCGTCTCGGCCCGCTCCAACGCCCAGGTCAACGCGGCCACATCCTCAACTCCGTCGGGCTCGACAAGGCATGGCTGGCCGCCCTCGGCCAGGACGGGCAGGAGAAGGACGGGAGGTCGTGGCCGACCTCACCAGCCTGATCGACACCACCAAGCGACCCAACGGGACTCGCCACATCGTCCGGCGCGAGCCGTTGTGGCCGGACCCCAGCGCGGCCTCTTCCCCTCACTCCAGTACCGCAACTGGGACTGCTACACCCGCCAACAGGGTGACCCCGTGGACGTCGACGTCACCATGGCGGCCCACGCCCATGTCGCACAGGACATCGCTCGCCTGGAGGTCTCGGGGCGCACACGGTTCCCCTTCTCGCGCTTCAAGGGCAACGCAACCTGGCTCATGACCATGAGAATCGCCACCGACCTCGTGCGGTGGCTCCAGATGCTCCGTCTCGCCGGACACTGGTGAGAGGCCCTGCTCGCCGCCCTCCCCTGGGGCATCTTCCACGCCCCGGGCGTCTCAGGCATCGGGCACGACAGCGCATGGTGCCTATCGTCGAACGCTGGCCCACGACCGCGGTGCTGCTCGACGACTACCGACGTATTGCACTCATCATTTGAGCGTACCCAGCATCCCGCCAGTCGGTACCAGCGTGACGACGCGCATGCCGCCGCAAACAGTCGGCCACATTCGATCCCGACAACTCGTGCAATCGTCGGCGTTGCTACCTCCGACCTAGCGAAATCGCTAGTTTTGTCGCTGACGCCTTCGCCTTGACCGAATCAGGCAACCGCCCAATGGGGGCGTAAAGAGCCTGAAGTAATCTTAGACTTCACGGGAGCTCTTCACCGATAACGCCCGCAGCGATCAGATCTTCGATCTCGTCTTCGGCTAGGCCGATCTCGCGAAGCACCTCACGCGAATGCTGACCAGGCAATGGAGCACCACGCCGCACGGAAGTCGGCGTCGTTTCGAAGGCTATCGGAAATCCCGGAGTCGTCACTGTCCCTTCGGTCTCGTGCTCGTAGGTCACGAAGCTACCGTTCGCGCGCACCTGCGGATCAACAATAAGATCCGCGTACGAATTCACCGGGCCGCCCCAAATATCATTGACGGTGAAAAGCTCCAACAGCTCCTTGACCGTCCGGTTCTTCACCGCCTCGGCGACGAGCTCATTGATCTCGTCACGTCGTCGATGACCGTCGAGCTCATCGTCGAAGTCCTCGAACTGGGGGATGCCGAGCACTTGTCCAAGCAGAGCTAGCGGTGAGAAGGCGATGATCACGTCGCCGTCCTTCGCACGAAAGATGCCGTAGGGGGCTCGGATATAGCAGTGTGCATGCGGCGTCGCGGACCGCTGCTGGGCAATCCCGCCCACCGTAAACACCGTGAGCTCCTGGGCCTGCATCGCGATGATGGCATCAAGCATGTTGACCTTGACAACCTGACCAGTCCCGGTCCGTTCGCGGTGTAGCAAGGCGGCGAGCGCCCCCTCAAAGGCAGAGTAGGCCGTGATCGCGTCAACGACGTACAGCGGCGCGGGCTGAGGTGGGTCCTCCGCCCGACCAGCCGAGAACATAAACCCGGCGAGTCCCTGCAGGAGAAGATCCTGTCCAGGCCGCTGGGCGTAAGGCCCTGATTCCCCATAACCGGAGATCGAAACGTAAACGATGCTCGGGTTGATCGTCCTGACGGCATCGACACCGAGCCCAAGCCGCTCGGCGACGCCGAGGCGGTAGTTCTGGATGAAGACGTCCGAGCTCGCGGCGAGGCGCTTCACGATCTCAAGACCGCGAACGTCCTTCAAGTCAACCGCGAGGCTGCGCTTGTTCCGGTTGAGTGACAGGAACGAAGCATTGATGCGCTTGCCGCGAGCGCCACCCGCTGAAGCGCGACGCTGCCACTCGCCTCCAACCGGCTCCACCTTAATGACGTCGGCACCCAAATCGCCGAGGCGCATCGAAGCGAATGAGCCCGACATTGCAATAGTGAAGTCCAGCACTCGATAGCCGTTGAGTATTCCTTCCATTACGCTTCCTCCCCCGGCAGCGAACTTCTCCTGTAGGTCGATGCGCCGCCTCACACGGCGGGGTCGGGGGGACGACGCTCGATCATCTGGATGTCCTCGATGACGGCGACCGTCTTCTCGTCCTGGTTGAACACGTCGTAGTGGAAGTAGACGAGGCCGAACTGCTCGTTGCGTTCCTTCTTTGCCATGACGGTCGCCTTGATCTTGATGGTGTCGCCGACCAGCACGGGTGCGAGAAAGCGGACTCGATCGTAGCCATAGTGTGCAATCTTCAGGTGGGCAGGGACCAGTGACTTCACGACGAAGCCGTCCACCACACCAACCACGAGCGCCCCCGGCGCGGCGATCCGACCGAACGGGTGCTTGGAGGCGTACACGGCATCTACGTGGGCCGGATGGGTGGCGTCCGTTGCTCCGATGAAAAGGCGAATATCCGCGTCGACTATCGTTCGCCCGGTCGATAGGAATTGATCACCGACGACAAAATCGTCCCAGTAGCCCTGCATAGCACCCCCTCGTTTCACTTCGTCCGAAGCCAAGCACTGGCGCCGCCACCGAACTTGCCGGGGTTCAGGATTCGCTTGGGATCGAGCGCCTGGCTCACCAGCACCAGCAGCCTGGTGGCATCCGAGGCGTAGTCCGACACGTAGCTACTTCGCGCCAGGCCGACACCGTGATGGTGCGAGAGCGTGCCGCCCACGGCCGCGGTCTCATCCATCACGATTCGCCAAACCTCCTCGTGCGCCGTTGACACCTCCACACGCGTCGGCCGCTCGAGGCTGAAGACGAAGTACGTGCCAACGCCATCCGGATACGCATGGGAGAAGTGCGCCCAGGCGCGATCAGCGACGCGATCGAGACGGGACATTATCCTCCGGTAGGTCGCGTGCGCCTTCGACCACGGCAGGCCGACTTCGATCGAGTCAGCCAGGTGCAGCTCGTCACGGTTGCCCTCATAGAGCCATGAGGCGTCGAAGCGCTTCTTGAGCCAAACTTGACCAATGTCCAGTCCGAGGTCCACCGCGCTCCCGATGTATCGCGACGTCGATATCGCTTCGGCGTCCATCGCCGACACAACCATCTCCGTCCCAATGAAGCCGATAATCGCTAGGACTGGATGTTCGATCGGCAGTCCGTAGTCCTCGGCGACCATCCGAGTCTCCACCTCGTCGTAGAGGCGAACCACGGCTGGGCGAAGCCCTCGAGCGACGATCTCCCTGATCGATTCGAGGCCCCGCTCAAGGTCGGGAAAGCCGAAGCTGCGGAGTAGCTGCGCTTCGGGGGTGCGGCTGACGCGAAGCTGCACGCGCGTGATGATCCCGAGCGTGCCTTCGCTGCCAATGAACAGCTCGATGAGGTTCGGTCCTGTCGCCGAGCGAGGCGACGACCTCAGTTGGATCGGGGTGCCGTCGCTGAGCACGATGTCGAGCCCACTCACCAAGCACTCGATTCCCCCGTACCAGCCGCTGTAGGTGCCTGTCGAGCGCGTGGCCACGAGACCCCCGAGCGATGCGAGGTGGAGGGACTGCGGGTAGTGGCCAAGCGTGTAGCCGCGCTCGTTCAACCAGCGCTCGACTTCTCCGGCGGCCGCGCCAGCACCGACGACAACAGTGAGGTCGCGTTCGTTCAGCTCCGGTTCGCCCGCGAGGAGCGACGTGTCGAGTGCGAGGTGCGGCACGGTCGAGATGACGCCCCCCGTGACACCGGATCCGCGACCAAACGTGACGACCGCAATCCCGGCCCGACTTGCTGCCGCCAGGACCGTCGCTACTTCACGGTCGTTGCGCGGATAGACAACGAGCTCAGGACGCGCCCGATGCCGCAGCTCACGCGGCCACTTCGCGAAGCCAGGGAACATGTCGCTGGAGCGGGCCTCGCGCTCAGCGTCCTCGAGGCTAAGGTTCACGCCTGCACGCTCGAGTTCTTTGCGCAGCTGCAGGCTCACCGGCGCCCCCCGTCTTTCAGTGCCACGATTTCGCTCGCGTATCGCACGACAGCCTGAAGATTCGCCGCCTCGGCCACACCCCGGCCGGCGATGTCGAACGCGGTCCCATGGTCGACGGAGAAGCGGAGGAACGGCAGCCCGAGCGTGACGCTCACTGTGCCGTGGAAGTCGACCGCCTTGAGCGGTGCAGACGCTTGATCGTGGTAGAGGCAGAGCACCACATCGAATTGCCCTTGCGCGTTCAAATAGAAGACCGAGTCTGCAGGAACGGGCCCCGTCACGTTGAGTCCGAGCCGGCGAGCCGACTCGACAGCCGGCTCGAGCACGTCGCGTTCCTCGGTCCCGAAGTGTCCCCCCTCGCCGGCGTGCGGGTTGAGGGCAGCAACGGCGATGCGCGGGTCTGGCAGTCCAATCGCCGCACTCACACTCGCAAACCGCTCGATGGCGGTGACGATCGCATCCTTATTCAAGGCCTCGATGACCTCGCGAAGCGATGTGTGACGGGTTAGAAAGAGAGCACGCAGATTGCGCGTCGCGAACAGTGTGGTCGACCACGGAGCGCCGAGAAGGTCTCGCAGCATCTCCGTATGGCCAGCATCACCGTGTCCTGCGAGAAAGAACGCCTGCTTGTTGATCGGTGCGGTGACCAGCGCTTCCGCTTCGCGACGACGACAGATCTCGACAGCGCGTAACAGATACTGCCAGGCAGCCTCACCGGCGCTCGCGTCGAGACGGCCGAATGGAATCGTACTGACATCAGGCCACGTATCATCGTCGATAACTGGGATCCGGCGATCCGAATCGACCCCAACGGCGACCAACTCGGTCTCCTGGACCCGCCAAACATTGAGTTCGAGCTTGCAGATGGACGCAGCGCGCCGCAGTCGCTCATAAGAACCGACAACCACGGGTCGGACCCCAAGCTCATGCGGCCAGTTCGCGAGTGTCTTCGCCGTGATCTCGGGACCGATACCGGCGGGGTCGCCCAAGGTCAGGACGAGGCGCTTGATCACGGCACAACACTCCCTCCTCGTTGGCGAGCCGCGTCGAGCGCCCGAAGCATGCTCAGCGCGTGCAGCAGCCACTCCGGGCGCCCCACTCCACCGGACTTGACGACTACGAGCAGAGATTGGCGACCGGGACGGGAGACACAAAGAATAGGGATCGTCGGCCACGGCTCGGCGATGACCGACGCCGATACGCTCCCCAGACGCGCGGCGACCGAGGAGGCGAGATCTCCACCAACAAGGACAATAGCACCCGGATTCGCTTCGCAGAGAACGACCTTAAGTGCCTCGGCGGCGGCACGTGCCGGCTCGGGCTCCGTCATCGTTGGCTGATCGGCCAGGCGGACGAGAGCATCGCGTCCCGCGGTGAGTTTGTCGATCACCTGCCGACGCCCGTCGACCGTGACGAATTGCTCCCACGGCTTGACCGTGAAAATCCCAGTGCTCTCGAGCAGGTCGGCCTGAGCGCATGAAGCTGCCTCGGTGCTTCCAACGACGACGAGCGTGGGCGCCGGCCTCGGTTCGCGTCCCTCCGATTCGTTTAAACGAATGATCCTCGCCTCGCACAGCGCAGCTGCCATTCCGTACGATCCGACAACGAAGAACGACTGCGTGATCGCCACGGCGGTGAGAAGCCGTGCGATGCGGCGAAGATCGCCGACGGAAGACGCGTCGAACAACACGGAATTGCCGGCATCGAGCAGCTTCGAGAGCGCTGCGGCATCGCTGTCAGTAGGCCTGAGCAGCTCGCAGTCGTTCAACCAGCTGCGGGCCGCCGACCCGAACGAATCCTGACGTTCGCCAATCCGCCGCAGTTGCGTACCCGCGACCGTCTCGATCCCAAGTGCCGGGGCGGCTGGCACGATCACGGCCGGCAGCTGCAGGTCCCGGCGCACCACGTCGATCTCAGCGGCAATGTGGCCCCGGAGCCGGCTGTCGATCCGCTTGTACCAGAAACACTCACCGTGGACGTTGTCGGCACCCAAGGCGGCGATGACCGAGGAGATCCTCCTGCGAGCCTCGTCGACGCTCTCCATGCGAGACGCGGTGTCGACGACCACCGCCGTCGCACCGCGGCTCCCCTCAACAACGGCGCGCCACGAGAGCAGCTCGACACGGGTCTGCGGCAGTGCGCGCGAAATCTCGCCGGCGCAGGCTGCCGCGCCGGTCATGTCGTCGCTCAGGGCGACGAACCTCGTCCATGCCAGTGTTGGCGTCATCGTGGGAGTTCCCCGGCCGGTGCTGCTCGCTTAGATCTGCGTCCTCACGTGACCCTCCCGACCGCTCAGCGCTGCCACGACGAGGATGAACGCACCGAGGAGTGACTCCTGGAGGTTCGGACCGATGCCGATGCCGATGAGAAGCGTCGAGATCTCGATCACGAGCAACGTCCCAGCGACCGTGCGGAGCGCGCCTCCCGCCCCGCCGAGCAGCGACGTGCCCCCGATCACAACCGCAGTGATCGTCGTGAACAAATAGGGGCTGCCCACGCCGAAGTTCGCTCCGCCAGAGAACCCGGTCAGGAGCACACCCGCCGCCTCGCCGGAGAGTGCACTGAAGATGAACGCCACGATCCACGTCGTACGTCGCCGCGCCATTCCGAGCACCGCGGCCGCCTCGGAGCTGCCGAGGGCGAAGATGTGGCGTCCGATGACCCCTCGCCGCTCGATGGCCCACTCCAGGACCACCCAACCCAGCCAGACAAACACGACCGGCGCCAGCTGGACGACACCGAGATTCATTTGCGGGCTCGTAAGGGTGGCGAGCCACGGAGGTGACGCCCCAGCCCCCATCCCGCCGTGAGTCCAGATCAGGACGGCGCCTTGCACTGCGAACGCAGTACCTAAGCTGACGACGAGCGGGTGCACGCGGGCAACGGCGCTAATCCCACCGTTGATGAGGCCGATCGCGACACCGAATCCAAGCAGTAGCAGCAAGATCGTCGCCATCGAGTCGTGGCTGGCGTAGAGGATAGAGGTGACCACCTCACCGAGGCCGATGGTGCTTGCCATCGATAGGTCGATCCCGCCAAGCAGGATCACCGTCGTTTGTCCAGCGGCCGCCACGCCGAGAAACGCACTCAGAGCAAGCTGAGACCCAATACTGTTTGGCGAGGCGAACCCGGATATCGTAGCGAGCCCGATCAGATAGAGCGCGATGATCGCGATCCACGGGCCAAAGCGCGTCGCCCATCGGGGAAATTCTTGTGCGACCTTCGTCTTTGGAAGCCCACGACTCGCAGGGTGCGCCGTGATTGACATAATTGTTCTCCGTCAGGACCGCGCGGAGGCAAGCGTGCTGGTGGTGGCCTGACTGCGCTCCAGGGGTCGTCGAGCTGTACCGATGCGTACCGTAACGACGCGGTTCAACGTCACGACAGCGATGAGGATCAACCCGTAGACCAGGTTCACGTAGAACACCTGCAGGTTCAGGAGGGACAGGACATTCTGAATCAGGTAAATGTCCAGGGCGCCGATTACACTGCCGAACATGCCACCTCGCCCGCCTGCGAGACTCGTCCCCCCGAGCGCGACGGCAGCGATCGCCACCAACGTGTACGAGGGTCCGATCGAGGCGTCGCCTCCGCTGATCAGCGACGTCAGTACCAGGCCCGCCAGACCGGCGAACACGCCGCCGATTCCGTAGGCGACAATGCGAACCCGAGCGACGGAGGTACCAGCGGAGTAGGCGCCGCGGTCGTCTTGTCCGACGGCGAGAAGCAGGCGATGGTAGCGGAGACGCGTGACTCCGAACCAGGCCAGCCAGGCGAGCACAAGGACCACAGCGGAGCTCGGAATGCCAGCCCAGCTGCCGCCGAGGTTCAGTCCCGGTGGCAGCGTGCCCCCGTTGTTCGGCACGTACTGCTGTCCGAGCCCCGTGAGCACAAGATAGGTACCGAGCGTGGCGACAATCGGCTGGATCCGCACGCCCGCGATAATCCAACCGTTGACCACGCCGACGACGAAGCCCGCAGCGAGCGCAGTCGGCACGATCACCCAGAGCGTGCCGAACCAACCGTGGTTTAGGTAACCGGCGAGCAGGACGGTGACGAAGCCTGCGAGCGGGCCGAGCGAGAGGTCGATCCCGCCGCGCCCCGAAAGTACGGCTGGCGTCATTCCCATCGCCACGAGCACGAGTGGAGCGAGGGCCTGGACGGTACTGGCGAGATTGCCTGGCTTCACGAGCGCGGGATCGAGTGCCACGTTCGCGATGAGCATGCCGACGAACACGACCGTGCCAAACCCCGCGTAACTGGTGCGGCGGAGCAGATTCCCCAGGTAACCGAGCGCTACCACGTCGTCACCTCGGTCCCCCTATCAATGTGCAGCTCGCCGAACATCGCAGCGAGGATGCTCGCCTCGTTAATCGCCTGTTCTCCTGCTGGCAGGTCTGCCGCCACAGCGCCATTGCGCATTACGACGACGCGGTCGCACAAGGCGACCAGTTCGGCGAGCTCAGTGGACACGAGCAAGACCAGGACACCGGCAGTCGCCAGGTCCCGCAAGGATTGGTAGAAGTCGAGCTTCGTGGCGTGGTCGACGCCGCGGGTCGGGTCGTCGAGGATAACGACCCTCGGCTCAGCCGCAAGCCAGCGCGCCAGAATGACCTTTTGCTGGTTCCCGCCGCTGAGCGAGTCAATCGAGGCACCACTTGAGCTTGCTCGGATCTGCAGTTCGTCTCTGAAGCGCGCAAAGGCGCGCCGAGCCTTCCCGGGTCGGATGACGCCATACTTCGAGAACTTCTTGCTCCACATTGGCAGAGCGAAGTTGTCCAGAACAGACTGGCCCGGAAGGATCCCTTCCCTCTTGCGATCCCGGGGAACATAGACAACCCCATGGCGCACCGCCTCGCTCACACCGGCGATTCTCACCAAGGTGCTGGACGGCTCGAACGCCAGCTGAACGGTGCCACTATGGTTCTCCATCCCGGCAAGCACCTTCAGCAAGCGAGACTGCCCGTGGCCATCCAGTCCAGCAAGACCAACAATCGTGCCGCTTTCAAATTCAAGCTCCACTGGGACAGCCTCTGCAGCAAGCACAACTCCGGACACGACGAGCCTAAATTCATCCGCCTGGCGCCTCCTGACCGAAGCAATTCGGCCCACCATCGCTTGAGAGGACCGGTCAGCCGCGCCAACCGCGTCTTCCCGCCCCGGCCCCCTCTCCCGACGACCGCTGCTCATCAGCTCGAGCAACACGTCGGTCGAGAGGTCGTCACCCTCTACCTCTCCCACCAGCTCGCCGTTGCGAAGCACGATCGCCGCATCACTTACGCCAGTCACCTCGCTCATCCGGTGCGAGACGAAGATGACGATCCGCCCACGATCGGCGAGCTCCCGGCAGATGGAAAGCAACCTGGCCGCCTCGTCCCGATCGAGTGCGGAAGTCGACTCGTCGAAAACGAAGCAACGGTCCCGTTCTCGCCGAAGGAGCGCCCGCGCGACTGCAACGACCTGCTGAAGGCCGAGGTCGAGCGTTCCAACTGGCTGATCGAGATCGGGCGGGTCGGAAGCGAGGGCTGCGATCGCTTCTTCGGCCCTATCCCGCTCGAGACGAGAATATCGAGATGGTCGAAGCCAGCGCCGTTCCCAGAGGTATACGTTATCGAGCACGCTCAAGTCCGGCGCCAGCAGGAGCTCCTGATAGACAACGCTAATGCCACTGTCGAGGGCAGTCTGCGGTCGGAAGGGACGCAAGCTCCTGCCGCCGAGTACAATTTCGCCTCGGTCCGGAACCACGACGCCGCCGAGCGTTTTCGTGAGGGTGCTCTTGCCAGACCCGTTCTCGCCAACGAGTGCGTAGATACGGCCCGCGTGCAAAGTGCAGGATAGTCCGTTAAGCGCTACATTCGCCCCGAAGCGCTTTGACACGCCTCGGAACTCGAGCTCATAATCCTCGGTCTTTCCTGCCTGTCCGGTCATCTACTTTGTGATCTTCCTCGCCGCATAGGTGATCCTTTCGCGGCGTTACGTCACAGCTCGGTCATGGCCGGGCACGACGTGCCCGGCCATGACCGACTTCAATACCTCATCACCAGCTACTTACCGGAGTCGGGGCTGGTGCGTCACCCGGAGATTCCCCTCCCCTTTCCGTCGTACGGGACCGTCGGACCGGGATTGGTGAAGTACGGGTACAGGTCCTTCATCGGGAGGATACCCGGCGGCTCAGGGTAATTCGTGGAGCTCACTGTCAGTGATCGGTTCCACCACTTGTTGAGGTTGGCGCTCGTGATCCGCGGAGGCGTGAAGTAGATCGTGATGTTCTTCGGGTGCTTGCCCTCGAGGATCATGATCATCACACGGAAGGCCTCCCGCATTGACGCCCGAGGCGGCTCGGCGAGGCCGATGAAGTTGGGATGCTGGCCCTTCTGCAGGAGTTCGTGCCACACGGCGAGGAAGCCACCCGCACCGACGTCGCCCATGGCTGGGATCGGCCGGTGCTCCTGCAGGAACGCCTGCAGGATTCCCGAAGCCATGCCACCCTCCTGGTAGACGGCATCAATCCTCCCCGGGTGGGTCGAGAGGAACTGAAGAACCTGCTGCTTCGCGATGCTGTCGGTCACCTGACCGGTTACGGTTCCGACAACGTGGAAGTTCTTGTGCGTCTTCAAGAATGCAGCGAGTGCCGTCTGGTAGTCGACCGACAGCGTTTCGCCGGGAATCCCGATGACGTCGAGCAGGTTCACCTGGCCGTGCAGCTTCTGTGCATAGAAGTTCAAATACTGCATCCCAATTTCGTAGAAGTTCTCGTCGTAGTTCTCTCCGTAGGGCGTCGTCTGCGGACCCTGGTCGACAACGACTGGGATACCCGCGTCGTACGCACGCTTAATCACGCTGTCAAGTGCCGATGTGCCGTTCGGAATCGTAAGGATCGCGCTGCAGTGGTCGGCGGTGATCATGTCGTTAAACTGCGATATGGCAGTGGCTGTCACGAGATTGGAGTTCGTCACGAACGATCTGGCGACAAGCCCCGCCTTCTTATACTCAGCAACCATCTGGTTCCACGCGGCGAGCGTGTTGGCGCGCCACGAGTTGCCGAGATAGGAGTTCTGGAAACAGACCGTCCAGGGCGGCTTCGTTGGCTTCCAGTCACGATACGCGCTCGGGCCAAGCAGGTCGACTGCATGCGGGTACAGCTGGGCGATGGGCGCCGGAAGGCCTTTCGTATAGTTTTTCACCGGCGAAGTCGGCAACTGACCCTGCCTGCCGCTGGCAGCGGCGTGCGGTGCAGCTCCCGCAGCAATGAGCCCCACGAACAGTAACGTCGCTGACGCCGCTCCGGAGAGCGTCAACTGTGCCCTTCTGCGAAGGCAATTCATTCTTTGCTCCTTCCCCCTCATGGTTTTCCCGCCGGCACCGAGTCGGATGCCGAGAGGCCTTGCGTCTCCGTGTTCTGGCGTCCTCGCCGGTTCAAGCGCCGATCACCCCCCGGAACATAGCCATGCCGGTGACTCCCGGACGACAACGCAGCAGCCGCCCGAAAAATACTGCCTCCTGAGTTACTCCAGCCTGGGACCCTAAGTCCGTGAGGAACAGATCGCCACCTTCGAAGACGCAGTTCGACAACGTCGTACCGCCGAGATCGACAAGTTCGACCCGTGAGCCGTCGGGGCTTAGTATGTGAAATCCACCCGATGACAGTGTCGCAATGTAGAGGTCACCATTTTCGGCGATGGCCAAGCCGTCGGGCACATGGCGCTCGTCGGCAAATTGGTGCACCTCCTCAATATCGCCGTTCGGGTGCCAGCGCCGCACCCGACGCGTGTAGGACTCCACCCACACCATGCTCCCGTCCGGTTCGGCCGCTATCCCGTTCGGGTATGCTTTTCCAACGCTGGCAATCACTTCGACTGCGCCATCCGGAGATACGGCATAGACGTAGCCATCGTCAGGACGCGCTTCCGCATCCCAGATACCCGGATCCGTGAAATAGAGTCTCCCATCGGCTGCGAATACCAGGTCGTTCGGCATGTTCAATGGATGACCGGCTACCGATGAGACAACGGTCTCGACAGTACCGTTGGGCCACACCTTCTGGATTGAGCCTGGTCCAAAATCCGACGATCGATACGGCCCGATCGCGCCACCATTGTTGGCGACGTACACGCAGCCATCGGCGCCAAGCACGGCACCGTTCGGTGCACCGCCAAGCTTGGCGTAGACGCCACGACCGCCTGATGGGCTCCAGACGCCCAGTCGACCTTCATATCCCTCACAGAAGGTGCACCTGCCATCGGGCAATACGACCGGTCCCTCGGCGTGCCCGATCCCTTCAACCAGTATTTCGATGTCCATGTTCACCCCCGTTCGCCCCACCTCGTCCGGAATGCGGCTGTGCGGATTGGTGCTTCCCTCGCAGGTGAGGCGGCAGGCTCGCAGACACGTCGTGCGCGCCGCGAATGACGACGCGTTCCATTGCGGAGAGGGCTACGGCAGTCTGCACACAACTCAGCCAAGTTCGAGATCCTTGTCGACTAGATCGGCGCGCTCGGCGAGTACCCGACATGCCGCAACAGCCGCGTCACACCGGCCTGACAGAGGGTGATCAGCTCGCTCTGGAACTGCTGCCACGTCGCCGATGCCGTGACCGACTGTCTGGGCGGAACAACGGGCGGTGGTCGGCCAGCCAGCCAGTGGTTGGCAGCAGGATCCGGCGTGGCCCGCAGGCGGCCGCCGCGCGCTTGCTCATCGCGCCCCGTTGGTGAGTCCCTGAAACCGCCGTCCCCCCGATCTGATGCAGCCACCCGGCGTGACACTCGGCCGAGCGCGCTCCCTGCCCGCACCTCTTGCGTTGCCGGTGGTGCTCGCCTCGTTCACGCAGGTGGCATTGCCCTTGCCCAACGCGGAACCCCCCCTTCCCGAGCAGCCCGGTAGCAATTCTACAGTCCGCTGTGTATTGTGTCAAGAGCGCCCACGAGGAGAGGGAACAGCATCGCAGTTGACTCCAGCCAGGGGTGGCGATCCCAGGTGCCGGGTGTTATGCCGAGGCCCTTCTGAGGATCGGCGATCACGCGTTCGGAGGAAACGGGGAACTCATGGCTGATGGGACGTCGCAGGAGGCCATGTCGCACCTTCTGCTGCTGAAGAACGGGCTCGTGCTGCAACAGCTTGCCGCTCGGCTGATCGCGATCGAGCCGGGAGGCAGGCTCAACACCGTCGCGGATTACGCTCGTGAAACCAAGGCGGGTCAGGGCACGGTGCAAAAGGCGCTCCGAACACTCGAACAGATCGGCGCAATACGGGTGCAGCCGCGCGGGCACCTCGGGGCCTTCCTCATCGAGAGCAACATCGCGGAGCTCTGGCGAGCGACTGGCAGGAGTTACGTGCGAGGGCTCTGCCCCCTGCCAGACTCGCCCGAACTCGAAGGGTTTGCCACCGGCGTCGTCGAGTGCTTCGAGAGCGTCGGCCTCAGATTGCACCTCAGCTTCCTACCGGGCTCCGCGCGGCGGCTCGATGAACTTCTCGGCGGGAGTGTCGACTTCGCCGCGTGCTCGCTCGCGGCAGCGAGAACGGCCTCCAGCAATGATGCAAAGTTTGAGATCGTCTACCGGGGATCGCCTGGGACCTACTACGCGGCCGACTCCCTCCGGCTGCTGAGCAAACGTCCGCTACCCGCACGCCGCGCGCTGCGAGTGGGCATCGACCGTAGCTCCTACGACCATGTGCTGCTCACTCAGGCTTGGCTGTCGACGGACCGGACGTCTCGACGAACTGAGCTCTGCGACATCTCCTACCACCTTATTCCTGACCTCGTAATGCGCGGGGCAATCGACATTGCGGTCTGGCACCAGACCAATCGTCGGCTCCAGGGGTCGCTCGAAGAGGTCGAGTTGATCCGCCCGGAGTCGGTCATCGCTGAGGACACGTGGAAGGACGTATCCTCACTGGCCCTCATTGCCCGGAGCGATGATCTAGCTGTTCATGCCGTTTTTCGCCGGCTCGTCGACGCCGACCGTGTTGAAGCAGTAGAGAGCGAGGTCATTCGCGGTGTCCGGATCCCGCGCTACTGACCGGACTTCAGGATTGGAATTCTGCAGCATGTGAATACGCGTACGGGCCGAAAGGAGAGACTACTCGGGTTCCTCCAGCTCTCGCGCCGCTGAAGTGGGTCCACGAGCGCCCGAAGGGCTATCGTAACGACCCTCGGCGCCGGTGGTCGCTGCAGGGCGCCAGCCTCCACGAAATGGGCTTCAGCCCTGGCCCACGCTTCCTCTCGCGAGTCTTGTGACACTTTCGTGGGCGCGTGTTGAAGTATTGGCGTCCCCTGGAGAGCCTGTTGCGTGAACGGCAACCGGACGCCGCGGTGAGACGGGCGCTGGCAGCGCTCTCGACCGGCGCCGCCTGACAGGGGCTGCCGACGGGTGAACTGCGGCCGGCAGGGAGTTCGGGCCCTCCGGTCAGCAGTTCGCTGCGGTGGCCATCTGGCTGTCGGGCGCTGCCTCTGCGTCACGAAGCGCGCCGGTAGAGCTTCACGAGGTTGTGGGTCCCGCGGACGAGCTTCCACTCGGAGGCGGCAGCGTCCTTGCCTCGTCGCATGAAGCGGCGGACGTGGCGTCCGTCCTTGATCTGTCCGAAGACGGGTTGGATGATCTCTGGCGCTTCCGGTAGAGGGCGCGGCCGGCCTCGTCGGTCACCTTGGGGTCCATCTGCTCGACGAGCGCGGCGTCCTTCCGGAGCCGCCCGCGCCGTCCGGTGCGCGGGGTCTCGTGCTCCTTCATGTTGCGCGTGGCGACGGAGGCGTCGGGGCCCTCTCGTCCAAGGCGGCGAGGTTCTCCTCGGAGCAGTACCCGGCGTCGGCCAGGAGCGTGCCGGGTTGGTCGTCGATACCAGCCTCAGCGAGCGAGGTCCTCGTCGCCTCGATCATCGGGTGGAGCTGGCCCATGTCGTTGTGCTCGTCGGTCACCGAGGCCGCGACGATCACCTGGTCTTCGTGCGCGACCGCCTGGGCGGCGTAGCCCTTGGAGGAAGCCCTTGGCGGTCGACAGCACCTTGGAGTCGGGATCGGTCGTGTTGACCTTCTTCTCCTGCGCCCCGGCCTTGTCCTTCGGTGCCTCTCATGCGCCTTGCGCTCGGCTGTTCGTTCCTTGTCGAGGAGCTCCTTCGCGGCCTTGAAGCGACGGCGACGATCCGCTCGCCCTCTGAGGGTGGCCGGCGGCTCGTCACCTCTGGCGTCTCCGAACTGCGCGTCCTCGGCCGCGTCGGTCGCTTCGGCATCGGCGAACGTCTTGTCGACTTCTTCGTCGATGGTGTCCTTCGCGCGGTTGGCCGACTTCGAGGCGTTGGCGGCCATCTTGGTTCCGTCGAGCGCGACCAGACCGACAGTCGTCATCCCCGCCTCGGCGCACAGGCGAAGCGACGCGGTGAAGATGGACCGGTGGCGTCAGGTCCTTGGTGTAAATGCGCAACGGGCGTAGGTTCCTTCGAGCCGTTCGAAAACACGAAGGAGGACCCACGCCCGTGGCACCACGAGTATCGCCCACCGAGACCATCCGCGCCGAGATCCACGCCGCCTTCGACGGTGAGGGTGACCTGCTCTCCGCGATCGAGCAGGTCGCACGCCTGTCGGTGCGCCTCACG